>JBARNF010000707.1:0-11199 GCA_049802835.1 Bradyrhizobium sp. | reverse complement strand
CGCAGGCATGGCGAGCATCTGCCGCCTGGCCGCCGGTTGAAGCACGGCAGACACTGTTCTTCACGTCCGGCCACGGGCTCGGCGAGACCGGCACCCATTGCGGCGCGGAGTCCTACAAGGTCGACTTTACCCTCGGCACGGGGCAGCAGACGCGCTTCGAACGCATCGCGGGCGTCGATAGCCGGAGCTACTACACCGACTGGCAAGGACGCACCGACCGGATGCTGAGCTATACTTCGGCGCCCCTGGTCGAGGCCATGGAGCTTGCCGGTCATGGCGTTGCAGACATCTGGCTGTCGTCCAGCGAGCCCGACGCAGCGCTGTTCCTCTATCTGAGCGAGATCGAAGCGGATGGCACCGAGCGCTATGTGACCGAGGGGCTGCTGCGGGCTCTGCATCGTAAGGAGACCCCAGCGCCGGACAGCTATCGCACCACCTGGCCATTCCGGAGCTTCTCGCGGGCCGATGCGGCACCGCTGGTCCCCGGCGCCTGGGAGCGCATCCGCATTCCGTTGCTGCCGACCGGCTGGCGTTTCGCAGCCGGCAGCCGCATCCGTCTGTCCATTGCCGGCGCTGACGCCGATCATTTCGCGCAGGTACCGCACGGCCGGCCGCCGCTCCTCACGGTGGCGTTTGGCGGCGACCGCCCATCGGCACTGCATCTTCCGCTTGTTGCAAGCGGTGGACCTGGCGCATGAGCACCCGCGACGCGCTTCAGTATAGTCGCTCCATGGCGCCGCTCGCGGCATTGGCGACTGCGCTGGCCGAGCGGGACCAGCCCGGCGCGAGCCTGCGCGTGCTGGACCGCGTGCTCGACGCGGCCGTGGGCCACAGACTGTTTACGGCTCTGCTGTACCGGCCGGCTGACGGTGTCGCCGATCGGGTCTACAGCAGCGCGCCGGACCGGTTTCCGGCCCAGGGTTCAAAGGCCCTGGACGAGGCTCCCATCATGCGCCGCGTGCTCATGTCGGGCTTGCCCTATATCGCCCGGGACGCCAGCGACATCACACGCGACTTTCCCGATCACGAGAAAATCCTCGCGCTCGGCTGCGCAAGCATCCTGAACATGCCCGTGCGCTGGAACGGCGACGTCATCGGCCAGGTCAACCTGCTGCACGAGGCGGGGCATTTTCACGACGGGCATTTTCCGATTGTTGAAATGCTGGCCCAAATGGTCGTCCCGGCATTTCTCCTCGCAGCTCAGCAGGCTCGGAGGGACGGGCCATGACATCGAGCCGTCTCGCTCATCGCACATTGGTGGCGATCGCCTATGTGCTGATGCTTGCGCCAGTGGTCATGGTGATCATGACCAGCTTCTTCCGCGACGAGATCGTGTCGTTTCCACCGAGCGGCCTGACCTTTCGCTGGTACTTCAACGCCTGGAACCGGCGCGAATTCGCCAACGGCTTTCTGCTCAGCCTGCAAGTGGCGCTGATCGCGACGACGATTGGCGTCGCGTTCGGCACGGCAGCGGCGCTTGCATTGTCGCGCAGCACCATCGCGGCGAAGTCGGCCATCAATACTCTTCTGCTCGGTCCCCTGGCGGTGCCCGGCATCGTCGCCGGAACGGCGTTGTATCTGTTCTATCTCAAGCTGGAGAACAGGCTCGACCTCGACATCGTCGGCACCCTGCCGGGGCTCATCGCGGCCCATATCCTGCTGACCATCCCCTGGACGGTGCGGGTGGTAACCGCGAGCCTGCAGGGCGTGGACAGCACCGCCGAGGAAGCGGCCGCCAATCTCGGCGCGCGCCCCTGGACCGTCTTTCGCCGCGTGACTTTGCCGATGCTGCGGCCGGGTATCGTGGCGGCGACCATGTTCTCCTTCATCCAGAGCTTCGAGAGCCTCGAGCTGACCCTGCTCCTGGTGGGCCCGGGCAAGACGACGCTGCCCGTGGCGATGCTCAACTATCTCGAATTCCGCATGGATCCTACCCTTGCCGCTGTCGCGACGGTGCAGATCCTGGTGGTCGCGGCGCTGATGCTCGTCACCGACCGCTTCGTGAAATTGTCCCGGGTCGTCTGACCCTTTGAGGAGGATACACCGTGGGCACTCTCCGTCTCGAGGGACTCCGCAAGGAATACGGATTGTCCGTCGCCGTCGAGCGCGCGGACATCGCGATTGCCGAAGGTGAACTGGTTTCGTTGCTCGGCCCCTCCGGCTGCGGCAAGACCACCACGCTGCGGATGGTCGCTGGCTTCATCGAGCCGACCGCCGGCCGCGTCGTCATTGCGGGGCAGGACGTCACGCGCACCGCGCCCTATGCCCGCCAGACCGGCATGGTCTTCCAATCCTACGCGCTGTTTCCGCACATGAGCGTCGCGGACAACGTCGGGTTCGGCCTCGAGATGCGGAAGGTCAATCGCGCCGACCGCGATCGGCGCATCGCCGAGGCGCTGAAGCTGGTTCGGCTTGACCATCTGGCGGATCGCATGCCGCGCCAATTGTCGGGCGGCCAGCAACAGCGCGTGGCCCTTGCGCGAGCGCTGGTCATCAACCCCGCCGTCTTCCTGCTGGACGAGCCCTTGTCCAATCTCGACGCCAAGCTGCGCGCCGATGTGCGTGCTGAGATCCGCGCGCTGCAGCAGCGTCTCGGTCTCACCACCCTGATGGTGACGCACGACCAGGAGGAGGCGCTGACCATGTCCGACCGTCTGGTGGTGATGGAGAATGGGCGCGTGCGGCAGATCGGGACCGCTGAAGAGCTCTACGAGCAGCCCGCGGATGCCTTCGTCGCGGATTTCGTTGGACGCTGCAATATCATCACGGGCACCATCGAGGGCCAGGCACTGCGGAGCGCGGGCGGCAGCTTGCTGCCTTGCGATGTCGCGGCGGCTCCTGGCAGTGCCAGTGTGCTGGCTCTGCGCCCGGAGCGCGTCGCGGTCCACGCCGCTCCCGACGCTGCGGGACTTCCCGCGCGGATCTCCGGCATTTTCTATCTGGGGGCTCAAACGGAGTATCGGCTCGAGCTCGATGGCGTCGCGCTCACCGCCATTCGAGCGACGCCCGCCGCCGGCGATGCCATGCGTCAGCTCAAGACCGGAGACATGGTTCGTGTGAACTGGGAGCCCGCTGCTGCACGGCTGATCCCCGCCTGAAGATACAAGATCCGAAACAGAAGGGCCAAGACAATGACCGCACTCACCCGTCGTGGATTTCTCGGCGCCGCCTCAGCTGCCGCTCTGCTGCCTTGCATCGCATCAGCACAAGACCGTCAGGTCACCGTTGGGACCTGGGGCGGTGACTTCGGCGATCTGCTGCGTGAAAGCGTTGATATCGCCATCATGAAGCCGATGGGCATCGCCGTTCTTCAGGACGTATCCGGCCCTGTTCCGCGCCGGACCAAGCTGCTCGCCGAGCGTCAGAGCCGGCGCGGCAGCATGGATGTCGCCTGTCTCGCAGATTTCGACATGTTCGCCGCCGCTCAGCGCGACGCGCTCGAAGGCGTCTCGGAGCAGGTCGTGCCGCGTACCGCCAAGGTGCTGCCGTTCTTGCGCAAGCCGAACTCCATTCCTCAGATCTATTCGGCCCATACCATCGTCTACAACACGAACCGCGTGCCCACACCGCCCAAGTCGATCAACGATCTCTGGGATCCGAAGTATCGCGGCAGGGTCGGCCTGTCCGACTTCCTCTTCACTACCAACATCGCCTTTGCCGCGATCGCCGGCGGCGGCTCCATGAATGATTTCGAGCCCGCCAAGAAAAAACTGATGGAATGGCGTTCCCTGGACGTGAAGGTGATGGCCTCCACGGAAGCCGTCGCCGCGGCCCTGAAATCTGAGGACATCTGGTTCACCATCATCGCGGCCGCGCGGGGGTACATGTGGAAGCAGACCGGGATCCCACTCGGCCATGTGATCGCCGAAGAGGGGGCCTTCCCGACGATCTATGAGGCTGCGGTTCCCAGGAACGCACGCAACAAGGAAGACGCCTTCAAATATCTGAACTCCATGCTGGAGCCCGCGTCGCAAATCGCCTTTGCGACCAGGATGGGATACGTCCCGACCGTCACGGACGCACCGCTGCCGCCCGAGCTCGACAAGCAGATCAACTTCTCCGATGCCGAGCGGGCGCGCCTTTGGACGCCGAACTTCACCTATCTCGTGGAGCAGCAGGCCGCCTTTCTGGACTTCTGGAACAAAGATTTCAAGGGCTGAGGCGCGACATGGCGATCTTCATCCTGCCCGCCGGCCTTCTCGTCTGTGTGCTCCTCGTCGCGCCGATGGTCATGATGGCCCGCATCTCCCTGAACCATTATGACGCGGCCTCGCTGATGGTCGAGGCCCTCACCGGTGCGAACTATCTGCGTGCCGTGGCCGATCCCTACTACCAGCGCGTCCTGCTGATGACGTTGGGTGTCGCCGTCTTCTGCACCCTGGTCACGGTGATCCTCGCGTTTCCGGCGGCCTACTGGCTGTCGCGGATGGATAGCAGGCTCAAGAGCTTGGTGACCATCCTCACGATGTTCCCGCTGCTGGTCGGCAACGTGGTTCGTTCGGCAGGCTGGATTGCCCTGCTCGGAAATGACGGGTTCATCAATGCCACGCTGCAGGGCGCAGGCCTCAGCACGGCTCCCCTGAAACTGCTCTATACCCCCGGTGCCGTGGTCATCGGCATCATCGGCATTGTCCTGCCCTACATGGTTCTGACCCTCTCCGCGGTGATCGAGGGTATCCCGCGCCAAACCGAGGAGGTTGCCGCCAATCTCGGGGCGCGGCCTTTCACCGTCTTTCGGCGCGTGGTTCTCCCGCTGGCGATGCCCGGCGTCATTGCAGGTGGCGTCATGGTGTTCATCCTGAGCATGAACGCCTATGCCACCCCCGTCCTGCTGGGAGGTCCACAGTTCCAGATGATGGCGCCTGCGGTCTACGATCAGTTCAACCGTGTCAGCAACTGGCCTTTCGGCGCCGCTCTCGCCTTCATCCTGCTCGCCGTCACGCTGATGATGACAATCGTCGGAAGCGCTGCGCTCGCCCGCAAGTACAAGACTGTGTAGCGGCGTCGATCTTCAGGCTCCTGGCCAGG
Source organism: Bradyrhizobium sp. (assembly GCA_049802835.1). GTDB lineage: Bacteria > Pseudomonadota > Alphaproteobacteria > Rhizobiales > Xanthobacteraceae > Bradyrhizobium. The sequence goes on along the minus strand of JBARNF010000707.1, from coordinate 6,171 downwards.
AGCACGTCTGTTCCGATCGTACCTCGGAGCGCTCGTGCGGGAAGCGCTGGGGTTCGACGTTCTACCCTATGGCCATCAGGCTCGCATTGCCGCCGGCCGCGGCCATATTGATCGACGTCGACACCTCCTCCAGCAGCCATTGGATATTATAGGCAGTTTGATTTCGGGCAATTTCGTTTGCTGAAGCTGCCTGAACGAGCACGAGTGGTCCCGGTATAGCGGCGATCCGCTTGCAGACGGACTGGACGCGTTCGACCCCTCCCTCGACCAGGGCGCCCCCGAAGGGACCGTGAGCGACCCAGTCTTTCGACCAGGACATGCGGCCGGCCAAGTGTGGCAGTAGCCCCGCCAGCGAGCTCTGCAATCCGGATGCAGCGTCGATCACTGCCTGATTGCCGGTGGCGATGACGGCGCTAAGCTGATGATGGAGGCCGTTCACCGTTTCGGGGGCCAACAGGATGAGGCCTCTCGGGTGCAGCGCGTAGATGTTGCGTTCACCGACAGGCCCGGGAAGCTCTACCTCATGCCCGAGCGCGGAGACTCGACCGAAATGACGAGCCGCGTCGGCGGCTGCGTTGGCCCCCTTGTCCTCGAGCCACTTCGCCCAATCGAGAAGCGCTGTGTTGGTGTTGTTCGAGCTAAGCTGCAGCGCGACCGGGGAGGGCGTGACAAGTCGACCCAGATATTGCGGCCCGCCGGCCTTGGGGCCCGTGCCGGACAGTCCTCGGCCGCCAAATGGCTGGACGCCGACGACGGCGCCGATCACATTGCGGTTCACGTAGATGTTTCCTGCCTTGACGCGATGTGTGACGCGCGCGATCGTTTCATCCAGACGCGTATGCAGGCCAAAGGTGAGGCCATAGCCGGTCGCGTTGATGTCGTCGATCAGGGCGTCGAGATCGTCACGGCGATATCTCAGAACGTGAAGAACAGGCCCGAAGACTTCCCGCTTCAGATCAGAGAGCCGCTCCAGTTCGATGATCGTTGGAGATACGAACGTGCCATTGACGCTCGCCGCGTTCTGGCCGATCCGCTCGACCGCGCAACACAGGCCGCGCATCCTCTCGATGTGCTCCTCGATCGTCTCCTTTGCTTCCGAAGTGATGACCGGGCCGACATCGACCGACAGGCGGTCTGTGCGCCCCATCACCAGCTCACGCGTTGCGCCTTTCAACATGGCCAGAATTCGATCCGCAACATCGTCCTGGAGACATAGGACGCGGAGAGCCGAACAGCGTTGGCCAGCGCTATCGAAGGCCGATGCAATCACGTCACCGACGACCTGTTCGGCAAGCGCAGAGGAATCGACGATCATCGCATTCTGCCCGCCGGTTTCGGCGATCAATGGGATCGGCCGACCTTCCATGGAAAGCCGGTTCGCAAGCTCCGACTGGATCAGACGAGCGACCTCGGTTGATCCAGTGAACATCACGGCCGAGATCGCCGGCGAGGCGACCAGAAGGGCGCCGATGCGGCCATCTCCAGGCAACAAGTGCAGCACGTCGGCCGGAATACCCGCTTCATGCAGGATGCGAACGCCTTCGGCTGCGATCAGCGGGGTTTCTTCGGCGGGTTTTGCCAACACCGGATTGCCGGCGACCAGTGCGGCTGAGATCTGTCCGATGAAAATCGCAAGTGGGAAATTCCATGGGCTGATACAAGCGACTGGCCCAAGCGCCTTTTGAGCCGGCCCGAGCGTGCGACATGCTTCCGCTGCATAATAGCGCAGGAAATCGATCGCCTCGCGCACCTCGGAGATCGCATTCGGCAACGACTTGCCGGCTTCACGCGAAATCAGGCCGAGCAGGGTGGGCATGCGATCCTGCAAGGCATCGGCAGCCCGGGTGAGGCATTCGGCGCGCTCTGCCGGTGGTACGGAAGCCCAGCTCGCGGCTGCATCGGAAGCTTGCTCGGCCGCCCGCAGCACATCGCCGTCCGACGCGTCAGTCACCCAGCCGACGATGTCGCGGCGATCTCCGGGGTTGCAGATCGGACGTGCTGGAGCACTGGCCTCGTTGTTCGCGAGTCGAGGTGCCGCCTTCCATTCGATGCCGGTGCTCGCCGTCAACGCGCGTGTGAGGGACGCGAGGACGGCTTCATCTGTCAGATCAAGGCCTGTCGAATTCATTCGATTGCTACCAAACAGCTCGGCCGGCAGTTTGATCTTGCTGTGCTGTTCGCCCATCGTCGTCATCGCCTTGACGGCTTCCACGGGATCGCTCACGAGGTCGTCGACCGCTATGTTCGGGTCTGCGATGCGGTTGACGAAGGAGGAGTTCGCGCCGTTCTCGAGCAGGCGCCGAACGAGATAGGCGAGAAGAGTCTCATGCGTGCCAACCGGTGCATAGATCCGCACGGGTCGGGTGAGCTTGGCGTCACCGACGACCTCTTCGTAGAGCGGCTCGCCCATGCCGTGCAGACACTGGAACTCGTATTGTCCCGATTGAAAGTCCTGGCCGGCCATATGGTAGATGGTGGCGAGGGTCTGGGCATTGTGGGTCGCAAATTGGGGGAAGATCACGTCGGGTGCTGCGAGCAGTTTTCTGGCGCAAGCAATGTAGGAGACGTCCGTGTAGACCTTGCGCGTGTAGACGGGAAACCCGTTCAGGCCATCGACCTGGGCGCGCTTGATCTCGGCGTCCCAATAGGCGCCCTTGACGAGGCGGACCATGATGCGGCGGCCGGCGCGACGAGCAAGATCGATGATGTAGTCGAGCACGAATGGGCAGCGCTTGCTGTAGGCCTGTACGACAAACCCCATTCCATGCCAGCCGGCAAGGTCCGTATCCAGACAGACGTCTTCGAGAAGATCGAGCGACAATTCGAGTCGATCTGCCTCCTCGGCGTCGATATTGAGTCCGATGTCGAATCGCTTGGCCAGCAGCGCCAGCGCTTTCACCCTGGGCAGGAGTTCATCCATGACGCGCGCGGACTGCGCCCGGGAGTAGCGTGGATGAAGCGCGGACAGCTTGATCGAGATGCCCGGGCCCTGGTAGACGCCGCGTCCTGCGGCTGCCTGTCCGATCGCGAAAATCGCGTGTTCGTAGTCCTTGTAGTAGCGCTCGGCGTCGGCAGCGGTCATCGCGGCTTCGCCGAGCATGTCGTACGAGTAGCGAAAGCCCTGTTGCTCTAGAGAACGCGAATGGCGGAGCGCCTCCTCGATCGTCTGGCCTCGGACAAATTGTTCCCCCATCATGCGCATCGCCATGTCGACGCCGCGACGTATGACCGGCTCGCCGCAGCGCGCAATCAGGCGCGACAGTGTGGAAGCCAGACTGCCGCCGCTGACGGTCGAGCTCAATTTGCCGGTGACGACGAGTCCCCATGTCGCGGCATTGATGAAAAGCGACCGTCCGCCGCCGAGATGCGATTTCCAGTCGCCGGTGGCGATCTTGTCGCGGATCAGTGCGTCGCGAGTCGGTGTATCGGGGATACGAAGCAGCGCTTCGGCAAGGCACATCAGAGCCACACCTTCCTGGCTCGACAGCGCGTACTCCTGGACGAGCGCCTCGACGCCGGAACGTGTTTGCTTTGCGCGCAGCTTTTCAATGAGGCGTCTTGCGGTCTCTGTCACCGCCGACTGGATTTCCGCCGGGAGTGTTGCGGCCTCCACGAGTGGGGGCAGGCATTCGGTTTCGGGACGCCGGTAGGCCGCCGTGATCGCTTGACGCAATGCGCTCTGCGGATGGATCGGCGGAGCGAATTCCGAGAAGACGGCGTGGCGATCGGCTTCGGAGCTGGGTTGCGAAGGAAAAGTCATGTTGGAATCGGACATCGCCTTTGGCCTTCATCTGACGCTTGAAACGAGCGGGTCAGAGATAGCACCGGCCTCTCCGGCATTCAGACTTGATTCCTAGCGAAATGTGATACTATGGACTGAAGCTATCGGAGAAATCGGTCAAATTGCATGGCAAAAGCGCAGATGAATAGTGAAATCGACCAATTCGATGGGCGGATTCTGCAGGCGTTGGCCGAAGATGGACGAATGTCGGTAACCGACCTGGCCAAGCGGGTCGGCCTATCCAAAACGCCATGTCAGGTGCGATTGAAACGCCTGATGGACGACGGCTACATCGTTGGTTTCAGGGCCGTGCTCGATCCACGACGGCTCGGTTTGGATCACATTGCTTTCGCGGAAGTCCGGCTTTCGGACACACGGGAGAAGGCGCTGACCGAGTTCAACTCGGCGGTCATGAAGATCAAGGAGGTCGAAGAATGCCACATGATCGCGGGATCATTCGACTACCTGCTGAAGGTTCGAACCGCTGATATCAAAAAGTATCGGCAGGTGTTGGGCGAAAAGATTTCGAGCCTCCCGCATGTGTCGAATACGTCGACGTTTGTCGTCATGCAGTCTGTGAAAGACAGCGGAGTATAGCCAGACGCGGAGGCCTTCACGTGATCGTCGGCCGTGACTTGCCGCCATGGACATGCCACGCCGCGCAATCTCGACAACGTTTCATCGGGTGGTCGAACTCCGCGCCGCCCGGTCACCCCGCGCTGCCGATTTGAAGCCACGCATGGTCGGCGGTCGAGAGGAGATTGTTCACGATCTTGCCAATCTTGCGGCCGGTATCGCTAGCCCCGATCAGCAATCAGCGGGAATTTGCCATCAGCCGTCGGCCGATCACATGGAACACCAGATGCGCCGTGTAGCTCGTCGCTGAGGGGGACGCGTTGTCGTTGTCGTGGTGTTGCTTCGCGTGTCACTGCGCTTTGCATCTTAGTGCTCAGCCCTCAGCGCGCTTTGGCGTGCCTTCGGCTGCGCGGCGACAATCGAGTACGTTCTCATCATGATTGTCGCTCTACAGTCTTGGTTCGTCCGCGGCCGGGATCGAGCACAGGATCGGCGTATCATCGGCAAAGAGATGGTTGGAAACGAACACGTTCTTGCACAATCGTTGGTGCAGGGCCTCGAGATATTCAACATCGATGCCTGCTTGCCGCGAAAGGCATCGCGTGGACGTGCAGGGCCCCGTTTGCTGGCGCACATCCTGTTCGCCAAATACGGCCTGCATCTGCCCCTGAACCGACAGAGCACGACCTATGCGCATGAGGGCGTGGCGCTGGACGTCTCCACGCTCGCCGACTGGGTCGGTGCCGCAACTGCGATATTGATGCCGCTGGTCGAGGCGATCAAGGCGCACGTGCTCGCAGGCGAGCGTATCCATGCCGACGACACCACGGTGCCGGTCCTGGCCAAGGGCAAGACGCGCACCGGCCGGGTGTGGACCTATGTCCGCGACGATCGTCCCTTCGCCGGGCACGCGCCGCCAGCAGCATTGTTCTTCTACTCGCCGGACCCCACCGGTGTGCATTCCGAGACGCATCTTGCCGGCTATGCCGGGCTGATGCAGGCAGATGCCTATGCCGGCTTCAATGGGCTCCACGAGGCCTCGCGCAAGCCGGCCCGATCATCGAGGTCGGCTGCTGGGCGTATGCAAGGCGCAAGTTCTTCGAGATCGCGCGGCTGACGGTCAACGCTTCATCCCGCCTTGTCGCTGAACGCGGCGGGAAGCGTGGCGAGGAACGACATGACGCGCTGCGTGCGCAGGGGCGGGCGGCGGTTGGAGGTGCGCAGCATCCAGAGGGGCTCCGCCGGCGCGCGCCAGGGCGCAAGCACTTCGACGAGCCTGCCGGTGCGCAGGTCTTCATGGACGAGCCATGCCGGCCCCCAGCCGACGCCGAAGCCATTCACGATCAAAGCGAGCGAAGCGTGCGCGTCGTCGCAAATGTGGTTGGGCTTGGGCGCGACGCGAACGGGTCGTTTGCCGTGCGGATCGGCGAAGCGCCAGGTCAGGATCTGGCCGCTCGCGGGATTGCGGAAGCCCACGTGGTCGTGCGCGGAAAGCTCGTAGGGAGTCGCCGGCGCGCCGCGCGCATTCAGATAGGTAGGCGAGGCGCAAGCGATCCAGGAGAACGTGCAAAGTCGCCGCGCCTGATGGCCGGGCGCGCGGTCGAGGGGTCCTGAGCGGATCGCGACGTCGACGCCTTCCGCCGCGAGATCGAGAATCTCGTTGCGGAATTTGACCTCGATCTCGATTTCCGGCCGCTCCCGCAGGAACGCGGGCAGTCGCGGCAGGATGCAGGCGCGCGCGAACGAGGCGGGGGCGGTCACGCGCACCCGTCCGCCGTCGTCGCGCGCGATTTCGCCGAGCGCGGATTGGACAC
>JBARNF010000706.1:0-1762 GCA_049802835.1 Bradyrhizobium sp. | reverse complement strand
ACCTCGGCGTTCCGCTCCGCCGGCCAGCGCTGCTCGGCGCTGCGCCTCCTGTGCGTGCAGGAGGACGTCGCCGAGCGCATCGTCGCCATGGTGGTAGGCGCGGCGCGCGAGCTGAAGATCGGCGATCCGCGCGAGGTTTCTACCCATGTCGGGCCGGTGATCGACGCGGAGTCGCAAGAAAAGCTCGAGCGCTGGGTGGCGGACATGGAGGCGCAGGGCCGCGTGCGCTTCCGCGCCGATCCGGTGCGCGGCCTGCGCGGCACTTACGTCGCGCCGGCGGTGATCGAGCTCGACCGCGCGCGCGACCTCAAGCAGGAGGTGTTCGGGCCGATCCTGCATGTGGTGCGCTATCGCGCCGAGGCGCTCGACGATGTCCTCGCCGACATCGCCGCCGGCGGCTACGGCCTGACGCTCGGCATCCACTCGCGCATCGACTCGACCGTCGCGCACATCACGGCGGCGCTCGGCCACGGCAATGTTTACGTCAACCGCAACATGATCGGTGCGGTGGTCGGCACGCAGCCGTTCGGCGGACGCGGGCTCTCGGGCACCGGCCCGAAGGCGGGCGGGCCCAATTACCTGCGGCGCTTCATGAGCGAGCAGACGGTGACGGTGAACGCCGCGGCGGTCGGCGGCAACGCCAGCCTGCTGGCGGAGGCGGAGGAGTAAGTGCTTGAAAGAACGCGTAGTTTATTGGTGGTTTCTTGTCTTTTGATCCGGGTGATGTTATATTTTTTGCATGAGCAAGCGCGTCATTGACCTGACGGATGATGAATTGGAGACGCTCGCCGGCGAAGCATGGCAGCACGCCGCGCACGAGGCGTTGGCCAAGGGCTTGTCCGTGACGGGGTCGCGAGACGGTCGCCGGTATCGGGTCCATCCCGACGGACGTGTGGAAGATCTGGGCGCGGTCGTGTCTGAGACGGAAGGCGGCGAAGAGCCGTCAAACGAGGTTTCCAGAAAAGGCGTTTCCAAATCGGTGGCCTGATCGCCACGGGGGGCGTTCTGGTTGGGCAATCCGTTCCTCTTGATGGTGGCCGGGCCGAACGGCGCGGGAAAGACCACGCTGACACGCTGGTTGCGCGGACGCGGCATCGATTTCGGCGATTACATCAATCCGGACGACATTGCCGAAAAGCTCGAGGGTACATATGACGCGCGCGTTACCGAAGCGCAGACCATGGCCGACAGCCGCCGTGAAGCGTGTATTGCGGAAAAGCGAAGCTTCAGCTTCGAGACGGTGATGTCACACCCGAGCAAAGTGGATATCTTGCTCCGCGCCAAGGAGGCGGGATTTTTCGTCCAGCTGTTCTTTGTCGGGACCGGCGATCCCCAAACGAATGTCGATCGCGTGGCGTTGCGCGTCGCGCAGGGCGGGCACGATGTTCCCGAGGATCGGACGGTCGCTCGCTGGGGACGGACGATGGCATTGCTTCACCAAGCGATTAGCGCGTCCGACCGCGCGCGTGTCTTCGACAACAGCAGCACTGCCCTGTTTTTTGGTGGTCCGCGGCTTGTCCTTGGGTCTGACCTCCGATCAGACGGTCAGAGAGCGACGGTCGAGTATCCTCCGATTCCGGGATGGGTGAGGCATTACGTTCTCGACCGCGGTCTCTGACCGAGTGGTAAGGAGCGGCTGTCACCAAGCCGCGGCCGACATCGGATTCCGCCGTTAACGCGCGTTTTGCCCGTTTTCGGTTATTCTCCCCTCCATGACCGATTCGATCGACCGCCTGTACGAGGCCGTGATCGCGGCGAGGGG
>JBARNF010000705.1:0-10315 GCA_049802835.1 Bradyrhizobium sp. | reverse complement strand
GCGCGCGTCCTTGGCCGCATGCTTGCGGCGCAGGCGCGAGGCGTCACGTGGCGAACGCCCCTGCGAGACGGCGTGAAAGGTCCCCGCGGTGCCGCCCGCAGCCAGCCGCCCGAACACGGCGCCCGCGATGCCCAAATGTTTCTCGACGAGGAAATGCTGCAGATCATACGGCATCCAGGGATCGATGCCCGGCGCGGGATCCATCTCGAAGGATACGCCCGTCCCGTAGGCACGCGCGCACCGCGTAACGGCGGTCGCCAGCGCGGAGGAAAGACACAATCATGGACGTGCGAGCCTGACGGACCATGGCGGAGTCTCGCGTCGATTGAGCCGGATGATCCATACCAGCTTAAGGTTTTTGCAGGCGCGCTTCAAATCGCGCGTTGCAAGCTGCCACGGTGTTTGCCAGATGACGATCTGGAACTCCGTTCGGGATCAGGCATTCTCGTTGCAGGCCATGGCAGACCTTTGCGCGGCCAGCGATCGCAACCACGAGGGAGATGATGGTGATGGGTCGACATGGTCCCCTGCTCCTGATGGTGGCGGGTCTGTCGTGCGCTACGGCCGGCAACGCCGATGCCGCCGGCGGACGAAACGGCGCGCCTGTGCCGACCAAGCAGAATCCCCTGTTCTCGGATCCGCTCAATCAGCCGATCACGCCGTCACGGCCCCTGATCCAGCCCTACAGTCCCTCCTATCCGTCCTACCAGATCACACCGACCCAGCCGCGCTATCCGAGCCGGCAGCAGCAGCGCTAGGAACGCGGGCCCTGGCCCGGCGAGAAGGCCCCCCGCGTGCTTGAACGCCGCGATGGTCTCTGATTTGCATTGACGGCCATCGGAGCCCTCATGCGCTGTCTCGTCGTCGCCGACCTTCACTACACATTGCCGCAGTTCGACTGGCTGGTGGCGGCCGCCGATCATTTCGACGCGGTGGTGTTCGCCGGCGACGCGCTCGATCTCGGATCGATCGTCGACGTCCGCGCGCAGATCGTCGTCGTCCGGAAATACCTTGGGCTCCTCGCAGCCAAGACCCGCGTCATGATCTGCTCCGGCAATCACGACCTGGAGGACCGCAGCGCAGAGGGGGAGAAAATTGCGGCATGGATGGGGACCGTCCGCGAACTCGGCATCGCGGCCGACGGCGACGATCTCATGGTCGGCGACACGCTGTTCTCGATCTGCCCGTGGTGGGACGGACCGCTGGTCAAGGCTGCGATCGAACGCCAGCTCGAAGCTGCCGCTGCGCGCAAGGCCGCGCGCCGGGTCTGGGTGCATCATGCGCCACCGGCCAACTCGCCGGTGAGCTGGGGCGGCAAGCGCTTCTTCGGCGATGCCGATCTGGTCGGCTGGATCGAACACCACCGGCCGGCCATGGTGATCTCCGGCCACGTCCACCAATCGCCGTTCATCACCGATGGCTCGTGGTTCGACCGGCTCGGCGCGACCTGGGTGTTCAACACCGGCCGACAGCCCGGGCGGCCGCCGACCTCGATCGTGATCGACACCGATGAGGCTCGCGCGTTCTGGCTCGCCGCAGGCCAGGCACAATGGATCGATCTCGCGTCGCCGCTGCAGCGGCCGGCGCAGCCGGTAACCGAGCCGCCGGACTGGCTCAGAGCCGTGGATCGGATTCCAGATCCGTTCCTGGCGAGACCTGCTGCGGCGGCAGGTTGATCATGCTCTGCAGCACGTCGCCGACCATCGCCAGATGCGTGCCGTGCCCGGCATATTGCCGCTTCAGGTCGGCGAGATAGGTGTTGGCGACATTGAGGCGCTGCGCCAGCATGCGCGCGATCCACAGCGTCGCCTCGGGATTTTCAGCCAGGAAGCGCTGGGCGTCGAGGATCTCGTAGATCCGGCAGTCGGCCAATGCGCGCACGGTCGCCGTGTGCGGCTGCTCCAGCAGCAACGACATCTCGCCGAACATTGCGCCGGGCTCCGACACGAGCGCGACCGTGGAGCCGGCCTTGACGACCTCGAGCCGTCCCTCCAGCAGGACGTAGAGATGCCCGGTGCCGTAGCCTTCCTCGAGCAGGCTGGTGCCCGACGCAATGATGCGCTCATGTCCGCCGGTGCAGTGACGCAGGAAGTCGGTCATCGGTTGTCCGCGATGTTCCACAACGCGCAAAGCTAGCCGAAACATAGCTGATCGCCACGCGAAATCGTCCAGACACGTCGCAACGACCGCCGAAAAGGATCTTAAACCGTATCCGAACAGGGCACCCCGCCCGCCTACGCCTCCCGGCAAGGCTGCGCTATAGCTACCGTACTACCCGAGACAGAGCTTGGAATCGCAGGAGTGGGTCGTCATGCAGAAATGGCTGGAGGAGCTTTTCGTCTCCTGGCTTCCATTCATTATCCTGATCGGGACGTGGGTTTGGCTCAGCCGTGGAGGCTCGCTCACGAAGGTGGCTCAGCTGTACGAGCAGCAGGTCGATGAAACCAGACGCACGAACGCGCTTCTGGAAAGGATCGCCGTCAGCCTGGAAAAACCACGATTGCCGCAATAGCAGCGACACCGCTTCGAGAGTGCGCCCAGGGATGTAAATGGTAGGCGGTGACGGATTCGAACCGCCGACCCTCTCGGTGTAAACAAGACAAGACTCCCGCCTGGGATTGATTTTCCTGCGCTTTTGGGTTGGGTGCCCCCGTCTTGTTCACGCTCGGTACCGGTCTTTCTGGTACGTAGCTGGTACGCTGCCTACCTGCCCAGCCTCATCGACGCTGCCATGATCTCGGTGGTCCAGCCGGGTATGTGGTGGCCATAGACCTTCTTGATGATCGCCGCAGAGACGCCGCAGTAGTCGGAGACGCGGTCCACGGCGACTCCGGATCGCAGATACCAGCTGATTGCCGTATGTCGCAGCGTGTGCGGCAGGACCTTCTCTTCCTTGATCGCCGTTCCGAGGCCCGCCTTCTCGACCACGCCCGGCCAGCCTTTAGAGACGCGCAGCACCGGCTTGCCGTCCTCTTCTACCACTGCCGCCTTCGCGATCCCGAGCCGGTGCCACCGCCGGATGTGAGCGAGCAGCCGTGGCGGCAGATCAATCGTCGGCTGTCTCTTGGCAGTCTCGCGCTTGCCGTATGCAAGACGCCGATACTGGCCGGTCGCAAGGTTGATGTAGCCGCGCCCGATGGTCGGAACCAACGCGGCGCCGCAGATCGCCCCTGCCCTGGACCCGGTATAGAGCCCAACCAGAATGAATCGCGCGATGTGCCGAGACGTGAGCCTGCCGCTCTCCGTTCCCCCGCGCTGCTCGCGCTTGCGCCAAGCGGCCCAGATCAGGCTTGCAGCCTCGTCCCTGGTCAGCCAGCGTTGACGCGGTGCTGAGGCCATTGGCAGAACCGGGCGGAACCGCGCCTGCACGCCGCCCACCATGTCCCGAATGTGGTGGTTGATGGCAGCGCTCAATAGCTCAAGCTCGCGACGAGCGGCACTCTGTGACCCGCGCTGCACTGCATAGGCCCGCTGCCGCTCCCCATTGATCTGACCAATGGTTGTCTCCCCGAAGAACTCGCCGAGCTTCAAAACCATGGCGATACCCGCCTTAGGCCGGGCCGACCTCACGATTTTCTCTTCCAAGTAGACCGACAACGTGTCAGCTACTTTGATCGCATTGGGATCACGGCCGTTACGGCTTGCTCGGGGGTCGCGTTTGCTGACGATGTATTCAGCAAGCTTTGCTTCAGCTTCGCCGCGTTGGCCCTCAGGGCATCCAGTGCCGAGGCTTCGCTGGCCATCCCGGATGATCCAGAGTCGCTGCCGGTCTCTCGCCTTTTGCAGGACAAGGCGGGGTCCTTTGCTTGGACGCGGCATCGTTCTCGCATCTCCAGAATCGCTTGGGGCGTGGTGTACAGCTTGTTGCCGATCTTTTCGGCGACGAGCAGACCATTGGCGATCTGCCGCCGCAACGTCGAGACGGTCACCGATCCGTCAGGGAATGCCAATCTTGCAGCCACCTCCAGCCGGAGCGGCGTCGTCTCCTTGATGTTCTCGGCGCGAGGCCACTCGACCTTTTTCATTCTCCACGGCGGGTTAGGAACGACGCCGAACGGCGCTTTAAAAAACGGAAGTTATCCACTGTTTTCGCCGCCACCGAGCCACAGCCGACTTGGCGCTTCCGCGCTCCGACAGCCGAGCCGGTGTTGTCCGTTCTCCATCTTGCGGCTCAGGATCATGTAGTTGATCGCTGCGGTGTCCGGCAAGCCGCCGAGCGAGAATCAGTGTCGATAGCTCTCGTGTCTGTCAGGGATACGTCTTGACGATCCGAATATACGCTATAGCTTCCGAGCATGGCGCGAGCCCACCCCACCGAGGGAAGAGGTCCAGCGCGCGAACGCAACTGACACTGCGCATCGTCTGCCCGGACTGGGGGGTAACGTGACGATCCGCCTGATGATCGTTGCGCGGCTATGACCTACAAGAAAATCCCGGCTTCGAGAGTTCTCGACAACGCGGCGAGACGCGACATTCTCGCATTTGTCGCCGCCCAAGGCGGGCGAACGTCTGCTCTGTGCATCAATCGAGCGCTCGGCTTCCGCAGCCGCGAGACCCTGGCCAATCACGCCCGGCTACTGGTTCGCGCGGGTCTTATGAGGAAGCAGGTGTTCGGCCGAGGCAGCGCCAGGCGCATGGTTCTCAGCGTCGTCGATCACGGGCCAGATGTTCTTGTGGCTGATCGCTTGCCGGCAGCATCTCCATTCGAGGAGGTGACCGCATAGCAAAACGGCCCGCGCATGGGATGCGCAGGCCGGATCGGAGTCGAAGAGGAACGGTCACCACAACCGAACCATTGCTATCACCTTCCTCGTAGTCGTCGATCCGACCAATTGCAATCCCAGCGCAGCCAATTCATGGCCTGCTCATGCGGAAACCGGTCCGGCAGGTCGTGCCAAAGGCGCGATGGATGGGAATGTGACCCAGCGCCGTGTGGGGTCTGGTCGAAAGCGGGAAGCCCCGGTCACCGTCAGGAGTAGGACGAAGGAGTCTCGCGGCCGTCTGTGCATCCTCCAGCAGACGCCTCCGGTAAGCGGCCCTGGCTCCGTCGAGCAAGGACTCCCCCCGGACGGCCGCCAGCTCGCCAAGCCGCGAGCAATGGTTTGGTCTGTCCGGATCACAACCCTTCACCATCGAGCATGGTGATCGAATCTGGCGATAGGACACCAATGAACAAGCGGGACTACTACAAACTCAATCGTGCGAAGCTGAAGGCCAGCCGTGGTACCGAGGATGTCGCCGGGCGTCGGCTTCCCGACGACGTATACGGCCTAATCTTGCGGGCGACGTCCAAGGCCAGACCGTTCAAGCCGAGAACGAGCAAGTCGACCCTCCGAGAGCATGCCGACAATGCATGGCTGCAATGGAACGCACGATCCACTATTGTGAGTTCGAGCATGTGACCAGAACATCATGCAGCTAGACACCTTTACAGAGCGCGACGCGAAGACGGGCCGCTTCTTAGCGGGCAATTCCGGATTCGGAGGCAGGCCCAAAGGATCACGCAACAAGCTCGGCGAGGCGTTTGTCGCCGACCTTCGTGATGCCTGGGAGGAGCATGGGCGCGATGTAATTGCCCGTGTCGCCCGTGACGAGCCGGCCGCCTTGCTCAAGGTGATCGCGTCGCTGCTGCCGAAGGACCTCAACATCAACCAATCGGTGGAAGTCAACGCGGCGAGCTTCCTGGACAACTTCCGGCAGGCAGTCGCCATGTTGGGCAACGAGCCGCACAAAGCCTTACCGAAGGTGAGGGTATTCAATGGTGGGGGATCGCGAGCGGCAGAAGGCCATCGCCGACGCGGTCGCTTGGCTGAGGCAGAACAGCGACCAACCGGAGGAGACCACTTCCGAGCCGATCAGGTTTGCGAACCTCGCCGAGGCGATCGCCTATGACGTGGCCTGCTGCCGCGCCGCTCAGCGCGACGAGGTCACGTTTTGCGAGATCGTATTGAAAAGCTGCGATGTCTCCCGCGAGGAACTGCGCGAGGCCGATGCGGTGCTCCGCGCGCTCGGTTACGTCGAGATCAGCAGTATGCTGCGACGCCTTGCGCGGTCGGCAAAGTCGAAGCCACCCCGCCGTTGGCCAAACCCAAAATAGACTTGTGGCATTGCCGCGTTTGTGGCATTGCTTTAACAATGCCACAAAACAGGCGGAGCCGGTGCTTCTTGGCTGCAAACCGCCGCGTCGGAACCTTGTGGGCCCCTTCCTGAGGGGAGCCGTACTCCCCCTGTAGGGCCGCGTATTGGTTCGGGTCTCTTTCAAAAATGGGTCCCCTCTGCCTGCCAAATGGGACCCATATTTCAGGAGTGGTTCCATGCGCGTCTTGGGATATTGCCGGGTCAGCACGCAGGATCAGGCGAACAGCGGTCTATCGCTGGAAACACAGCAGCAGCAAATCGTCGGTTATGGGATGATGAAGGGATGGCAGATTGCCGAGTTCTTCATTGAACGAGGCGTATCCGGCTCGGTGCCTCTTGCAGAGCGGCCTGAAGGCCAGCGCTTGCTTGCGACGTTGCAGCCGGGTGACGTCGTCGTCACCGCGAAGCTGGACCGTGCATTCCGGTCGGCTGCTGATGCACTCGGCACGCTTGAGCAGTTGAAAGAAGACGGCGTTGGCCTGCACATGATTGATCTCGGGGGTGATGTTTGCGGCAACGGGATCAGCAAGCTCGTCTTCACCATCCTGTCTGCAGTCGCGGAGAACGAGCGCGAGCGCATTCGCGATCGCGTCCGGGAAGCGAAGCGCCATAGGGCATCGCAACGCCTCTACAACGGCGGCAAGCGGCCCTTTGGCTTTGACGTCGTCGACGGCCGTCTAGTGCCCAATGTGAATGAGCAGGACGCTCTGAGGCGGGGGAGGCTCATGCAGTCCATGGGCGACAGCCTGCGCAAGATCGCCACCGTTTGGATCAACGAGTATGGCTTGGCGCCCTGCGACGCCAAGACGGTGCAGCGCATTCTCGCCCGCAAGGACTTTGGCGCCGCAGAGGTAGCGCTGCAACCTAGTGCAATCATCGGCGTTACTGGCTACTCTGAGTAATGGCGAGTTCAAATCGACCCTTGGGCACGGCATCAGCCCCCCACCGCGAGAACGGCCGTGACTCGAACGGGTTGCAGCAGAGATGGCCGTTGCGCGACGACTGGTAGCGGCATTCGCTGTCCCAATAGCCGCGCGTGGGGTTGCGGCCACCGTTGCGAATCTGGCTATAACGCCACCGGTTCCGCCGTGTTAAGCTGACTTTTACGCGAAGAAGTTTGAGTTCCACATGATCACCGCCTCCCGAGCTGAGACACGGATGAAGGCGGCCGTCATCGACCGACTGCTTCACGCGGGACACGTTGATTCCGATTCTGTCCTGATCTCGGAAATGACGGTCGCAAATTGGACGCGGCGCGCGGATATCGTGCTGGCTAACGGGAAGCTGTGGGCGTTCGAGATCAAGTCCGAAGTCGATCGGTTATCGCGACTACCGGGTCAGCTGGCCACGTTTGCAACGCACTTTGAAAAGCTCGTGATCGTTGTGGCTGCTCGGTTCGAGGAGCGCACCAAAAAGCTCATTCCCGATGGCGTGGGCTTGTGGGTCGAGGAGGCGCCGGGTCAGCTCAAAGAGCGCATCCGCCCCAAAATCATGCAGTTAAAGACCGATCCTGCCCTGTCCCTCATGACCGCCGTCGACCTGCGCAATTTCTTGGCCTGTAACGGCGTGAAGCAGATCAAGGACGCGCCGCGCTCGGCTCTTGAAGATATCGCTCGTGATTTCCCTGTGGCTGATCTTGCTAATGCTGCGCGCGACGCGGTGAAGCGCAGATATCGGTGCAGCCATCAGGTGTTCATAGAGAAGCAAGCTCGGGTAGGAACGTTTGACGCGGTGCGCGCGCTGAGCCGGTTCCACCGGAAAACCGTGGCCTCGACGGATGACGTATCTCAATACGAGCTGCCAGATGTGGAACTGGTCGATGGTCATCCTTTGCTCGTAGAGGCGCCCGCCGGCCGGGTTCTCAAGCGGCGGCGCCCTAACGCTTAATCCTCGTCTTCGAACTCGTCTTCCGCTTGCGTCCCGGCGACATCAATTTGTCGTTCGATGTGCATGTTCACGCGAGCCGCAATCCAGTTGGATGGTGCATTAAAGCCGGCAGGCGCAGCTCCATTCTGCGCGGTCTGGCGGATCATGTCCGCGCCCCAGGCTAGGCCAGCGAAGCTTTCCTCCCAGTCAGGCGAGGCGACCAGGCTGCGCGCGCAGGCAACATACCCTCCATCATCAGTCCGTCGTCGCTCATAGAGCCACGCCTCCTGAAGGCAATAATCGATACGCGGGACAAACCGGCTGATCTGCGGCTCAAACGGCTCGGGATAAATTGACGCGTGATCACCGTAGATGGCCACATCGTCGCCGCCGATGCGAGCATGTAGATCGCGTTCAATGATATCTAAGTTCCCGCGACTATCACCGAATGCCGACACAGACCTTGGGAAGCTTGACCCCATGATCACGATCCGCGTGGTCTCATCGACAGTGCGGAGTGCAGAAATGACCCGAAGCGCTTCCTGTTCCTTAGCAGCCAATGATGGACGGACGTACCCGAAGTCGAGCACAACCAACAAGTTGTTGACGTCGTCTACTGCTGAGAGGGCCGCCTGCAATATTGGAAGCTCCTGCGCGGGTCGCCTAGAACGGATAGCCACCACGTTGTGGTCGCGCTCGATCCGGAGGACCTGCCGGACAAAGGGCCTCTCGGTCGCATTGTCGCGCAGGAGGGCTACAGGGGTTAAGGCTGAGTCGTTATTGAACAGGCCTCGCCAAGCGGCATAATCGCCAGTGGGATCGCAGAGACGTTCAAATCCAGCGCAGGTTTGTCCTGGGTTGGTATTCAGATCAACAAAGCCCTCCTGATCAATACTTTCGCGGACGGCTTCCATCAGCCGCTCGGGCTGATCTACCTTCCCTAATTTGCCGATGGACACCAATGGCCGCAGCCCGGCCTTCGTGGTGTCCCGGAGCCTGCTGTACCCACGCAGCTCGGCTTGTCGCGAGCGGATAGCCGGCAGATACTGGATGTCGTCCAAATCTTCAGGGCTCATTGTCATTCTTCCTGATCAGGCTTGGGGCGCGCGCGCCGCCGTGGGGCCGAGGGCGCCGAACCAGTGAGGTGCAAGACGGAACGAACGGCCTCCGAGACATTGTTGGCCGTGCCACTCCACTCGGCCGCTTGGCTGCGTGATACTGCTAGGTCGGTCTCAAGAGCCCTGACGCGGCCGTCCATCTCGAACTGGAGATCCCTCGTTGCCCGACGCTGGGAGGCGTAGAGTACAGCGAACACGATGCTCAAGGCCCAGCCCGCCCCCGCCGCGATGCCGAGCAGGATAATGGGACTGCTCCACACAATCGCGGCCACGCTGATGATGCCGCATAGCAGGCCACCCACGCCAATGGTGGCCCCCAACCATGTGCTTTCACTAAGGTCAGGCGATTTTAACGCCACGTCGGTTCTGCCCCAACGAATCCTGCCCAACGGCCCAATCGAAGATTGCTCAGATGGCCGCATCATAGCAACCAGTACGTGCGACACTATTACTAAGACAATGGTAGGCGGTGACGGATTCGAACCGCCGACATCCTGCGTGTAAAGCAGGCGCTCTAACCAACTGAGCTAACCGCCCGTTTCTGGTACGATATCTGGTACAATGACCAGAGATCGGCCAAAGTTTTCATTATTTTCAATACATTACTCAGCTAGCGCTTCCCGGTGTAAACGAGATGCTCTAACCAGCTGAGCTAACCGCCCGCATACGCGCGGGGCTTCTTTACCCCCTACCCGCCTCCGGATCAATCGCCGGGACGTCCGGGTAGGCGCGTTATCTCGCCGAGCCAAGTAACGGCGGAGCGGCACCAGATCTGGCGGCGCGGCGGCATCTGGTCGCGCTGGCGGATGCTGCCCCAGCGAATGCCCCAATCGCCACCATCCCCCTCACCGCTGGAAAACAGCGGTGTCCCGCAGTCATGACAGAAATGCTGGTGGCGTGGCCGGCCGTTGTCACCGAGCTTGGTATAGCGCCTGGGCGAGCCGGCTGTCAGCCGCACATCGTCCGCAGTGCAGATCACGGTCACCCGGAACGGAGAGCCGGTCAGCGTCTGGCAATCGGTGCAGAGGCAGATCGAAACCCGCTCGGGATCGACCTCCGCCTGATAGGTGATACGGCCGCAGTGGCAGCTGCCATCGATCTGCATCGCCCTCTCCCTCAAACGAAAACGGCGCCCGAAGGCGCCGTTCCGCAAAGTCATTCTGCCTAGTGAGCCGTCTGCCTAGTGAGCCGTC
>JBARNF010000704.1:0-1754 GCA_049802835.1 Bradyrhizobium sp. | reverse complement strand
TGCCTGGCCTGCGGCGCGCTGTCCGACCCGACCGGCAGGAACGGGCTGTAGGTCTGCGTTTCGGCCGCGTGCGACAATCCAGTGCCAACAAGGCCCAGAACGAACGCGGCGGCAATGATCAATGCTGAACGTCCACTGGCTTGGATCGTCATCGTTGGTCTTCTCCCCATCCTGCCAGCCCGGGGCGGAGTGAGACCCTCACAGATGTCGAGATCGGGGCAGAAAATGGGTATCTTCCTGCCGTCGGGGGCGAAAGCTGGGCGACGCCACACTTGGTCCGCTCTTGGTCCTCCCTTGGTTCCCCCTTGGCCTGCTGGCGTACAAACGCGATCCTGCAATGATCGATTCGGTGATAAGGAGCGGTTCCGGACTTGCTCACCTTGCGTGGGGCGATCCGGCCGGGGGGATGTCGATCACGATTTTGTGATCTCAGGGGTTGCAGAGTAACAACTTGAAAATCTGGGCGAATTGCTGGTGTGGGAGCGCAGGTGCGCGAACGTGACGACGAGTGGACGGGCTGGATGCGCCAGGCCGTTGCCGGAGACGACGAGGCCTATCATCGTCTGCTGAAGGCGATCACGCCCGTGTTGCGCGCCGCATCACGGCGTGGTCTGGCGCGCGCCGGCCAGCCCCCCGATCAGGCCGAGGACATCGTGCAGGAAATTCTGTTGGCGGTTCACCTCAAAAGACACACCTGGGACGTGAACGCACCGTTCGCGCCCTGGCTGTTTGCGATCGCCCGCAACAAGCTGATCGACATGCTGCGTCGGCGCGGCCGTCGCGTGTTCGTCGACATCGACGATTTCTCGGAGACGCTGGCCGACGAGCCGCAGGCGCCGACCGTCTCCGCCAGCGAGGTCGAGGCGCAGCTCAACACGCTGCCGAAGCGGCAGCGTGACGTGCTGCAATCGATCGCGGTGGAAGCGAGCTCGATCAAGCAGACGGCGGAGAAATTCGCGATGAGCGAGGGCGCGGTGCGGGTGGCGCTGCATCGTGCGCTCGCGAGCCTCACGGCCAAGCTACGGGACGCATGACCATGGACACTGATCAGCTCATCCGCTCGCTCGCCGCCGACAATGCGCAACGCGCCCAGCCGGTCGGCATCGTGCTGGCGCTGGCCCTGATGGCGGCGACGCCGGTGTCGACGGCGATGCTGCTCATCGGCCTCGGCATTCGGCCGGACATCTGGTTCGCCGTGCGCAATCCGTTCTTCGACCTGAAGTTCGTCGTGACCACGGCGCTGGCGATCCCCGCGCTCGTGATCAGCCTGCATCTGTCGCGGCCCGAGGCGTCGCTGCAGGGCTGGAGCTGGCTGCTGATCGCACCAATTGTCGTGCTCGTCGGCGGCATCGCGGCCGAGATGATGCTGCCGCAGCGGGCGCCGATGATGGCGCGGCTGGTCGGCCACAATTCGATGCTGTGCATGAGCGCCATTCCGGTGCTGTCGCTGCCGCTTCTGGCGGCCTCGCTGTTCGGTCTGCGCCACGGCGCGCCGTCGAGGCCGGCCATGGCCGGGGCGATTGCCGGGCTCGTCTCCGCCGGCGTCGCGGCGACGCTGTATGCCGCGCATTGCAACGACGATTCGCCGCTGTTCGTCGCGACCTGGTACACCGTCGCGGCGCTCATCGTCGCCGGGCTCGGCGCCGTGATCGGCGCGCGCGTGCTGCGCTACTGAGCGCGGCTCAAGCCCGCATCGGCGTGGCGGCTTCCTGGACGCGGTGAAAGCGCAGCACCTGCTGCGCTGTGGACGGCCG
>JBARNF010000703.1:0-14146 GCA_049802835.1 Bradyrhizobium sp. | reverse complement strand
CTGCCCCTGGCAGGCGACCCTCCCCCTCCAGGGGAGGGTGGTTCTTCGTGCAGAGAGACTTGAGACATGCCTGACCTCCTTCTCGAACTATTCTCCGAAGAAATCCCTGCGCGCATGCAGGCCAAGGCGGCCGAGGACCTGCGCCGCATGGTGACCGACAAGCTGGTCGCCGAGGGCCTCGTCTATGAGGGCGCCAAGGCGTTCGCGACGCCACGCCGGCTGGCGCTGACCGTGCACGGCATCCCGGCACGCCAGGCCGACCTCAAGGACGAGCGCAAGGGCCCGCGCGTCGGCGGCGCCGAGGCCGCGATCCAGGGGTTTCTCAAGGCCACCGGCCTGTCCTCGATCGAGGAGGCGACGATCCAGCGCGACCCGAAGAAGGGCGACTTCTACGTCGCGCTGATCGAGAAGCCGGGCCGCGCCACGCTCGACGTGCTGGCCGAGATGCTGCCGGTCATCATCAGAACCTTCCCCTGGCCGAAATCGATGCGTTGGGGCAAGCGCTCGGAGCGTCCGGGCGCGCTGAACTGGGTGCGGCCGCTGCACGCGATCACCGCGACCTTCGGCCTGGAGACCGAGGAGCCCGACGTGGTGACGTTCGCGGTCGACGGCATCGAAGCCGGCCAGACGACGTATGGCCACCGCTTCATGGCTCCGGCTGCGATCTCGGTGCGCCGCTTCGAGGACTACGAGGCAAAACTGCTCGACGCCAAGGTCGTGCTCGATCCTGATCGACGCAAGGACACCATCGTCACCGACGCCAAGCAGCTCGCCTTCGCGCAAGGCTATGAGCTGGTCGAGGACCCCGTGCTGCTCGACGAGGTCGCGGGCCTGGTCGAATGGCCGGTCGTGCTGATGGGCGCGTTCGATCCGGAGTATCTCAAGGTGCCCGGCGAGGTGATCCGCGCCACCATCCGCAACAACCAGAAATGCTTCGTGGTGCGCGATCCGAAGACGGGCCAGCTGGCGCCGAAGTTCATCCTGACCGCGAACATCGAAGCGACCGACGGCGGCAACACCATCATCGCCGGCAACGAGCGCGTGATCCGCGCCCGGCTGTCGGACGCGAAGTTCTTCTACGAGACGGACTTGAAAACGAAGCTCGAGGACCGGCTGCCGAAGTTCGAGCAGATCGTGTTCCACGAGAAGCTGGGCACACAGGCCGAGCGTATTAAGCGCATCGAGAAGCTCGCCGCCGAGATCGCGCCGCTGGTCGGTGCTGACGTGGAAAAGACCAGGCGTGCTGCCAAGCTCGCGAAGGCCGACCTGCTCACCGAGGTCGTCGGCGAGTTTCCGGAAGTGCAGGGCCTGATGGGCAAGTACTACGCGCTGGCGCAGGGCGAGGACACTTCCGTCGCTGCGGCCTGCGAGGAGCATTACAAGCCGCAGGGGCCCGGTGATCGCGTGCCGACCGATCCGGTGAGCGTCGCCGTGGCGCTGGCCGACAAGCTCGATACGCTGGTGGGGTTCTGGGCGATCGACGAGAAGCCGACGGGATCAAAAGATCCCTATGCACTGCGGCGCGCGGCGCTCGGCGTTATACGAATTCTGGTAGCCAATGGTCTTCGCGTTCCCCTGGCTCCCGTATTGGGACGAGGGATCAGCGGCTACGTTGACCAGGATAACTCCCACGTGCTCAAAGGAGTAGAGGGCTGGGCCAAGCCGGCTGCTACCCTGAGAGACACGCTTAGCTCCGCATACGACGCATGGAATGCCGGCGGAGTCAGTACTTTTGTCTCTGACCGCCTCAAGGTGCAGCTGCGCGAACAAGGCGCGCGGCACGATCTGGTTGACGCGGTATTCGCGCTCGGCGGCCAGGACGATCTGCTGGTGGTCGTGCGCCGCGTCGAGGCGCTCGGAAAATTCCTCGAGACCGACGACGGCAAGAACCTGCTGGCCGGCACCAAGCGCGCCTCCAACATCCTCTCGATCGAGGAGAAGAAGGACAAGCGCAAGTTCGACGGCGCGCCGGATGCGGCGCTCTACTCGCTCGACGAGGAGAAGGCGCTGGCGAAGGCGATCGGCGAGGTCGCGGCGGACGCCGGCGCTGCCGTCGCCAAGGAGGACTTTGCCGCAGCGATGCACGCGATGGCCAAGCTGCGTCCGGCGGTCGATGCGTTCTTCGACAAGGTCAAGGTCAACGACGACGACGCCAAGATCCGCGAAAACCGGCTCAAGCTGTTGAACGAAATCCGCAGCGCGACGCGCGCGGTGGCCGACTTCTCCAAGATCGAGGGCTGAGCGCGATATAACAACGACCACGCTTCGTAGGGTGGGCAAAGGCGCTGCCGTGCTATCTCCCACATCCGCGATCGCAACGGCGCCGTGCCCACCGTCGCGCAGCAGGCCATGCTGCCCGATGGTGGGCACGCTGCCGCCTTCGGCGGCCGCTTTGCCCACCCTACACGTTACGAAGCTCACGCGAGCGTGCAGCCAAAAAAGTAAGCCCCGCCCGGTGGGGGGAACCGGGCAGGGCCTTACATCTGGCCGCTTGCGGGGACGTCGGCGACCAAATGCAGCTCGATAACTACTCAACGACCTGAATGATCCGTCGCGTCCGCGGTTCGACCAAAACAGTTTCACCGTTCACCACGGTGTACCGGTACGGCGTCGCAGCGAAGCGCTGCGGAACATCGTAATAGCTAACACCGGACTCCGGCAGGACGGTGCCAACAACCACGCGATCCGGGATCACATAGTTGGGAACGCGCTCGCGCACGACATATTCGCGGAATTCCGGACGCCGCTCGACCGCAATCATCGGGGCATCTTCCTCGACCACGATGCTGCGTCCGACGCCCGTCGTGTAGGATTGCGCCTGCGCCGCCGCCGGGATCACGAGTGCGGCAGCGAGGGCTGCAAGGGTGAGAGAGGTTCGCATGGATCGGCTCCTTGCTGTTGATCTTTGACAACGAGACCGGCTAGCGCCGGCACCTGCCTCCCAATCCCGGCAAGAGGTCATCGTTCCGCGCGACCGCGCCTGGAACCGGAGGCATTTTTGCGGCAGTTCCGGTGGCGGGGAACCGGAACCTGCGCCGTGCGTCTCCTATTCCGCCACGATGAGCCGGGATAAGGTCCTGCCAAAACGAATCGCCCGTCTCGTCTTTCAATCATGCCGAGTTTGCCGATGACCCTGACCGTTGCCCACATCTCGCCGATCATGTCCGTGATCGCCGGAGTTCTCATCCTGATCATGCCGCGCCTGTTGAACCTGATCGTCGCGATCTTCCTCATCCTGAATGGCCTGATCGGCATGGGGCTGCTGAAGTGGCTGCACTTCTAGTCCCCAAGGTCTAGTCCCAAGGTCGGGAACCCCTTTAGCTTGCGCCGCAGCGCCCAAAGTGGTGTAAGGCGCGCGATTTCTCCTCTTCATTTGCGGATCGAAGCACCTCATGGCCAAAGCGGTAGCGAAGTCTAAGAAAGTTACAGCGAAATCAAAGCCTTCCAAGCCCGGCAAGGCCAAGGCCGCAGCACTCGCTCCGCCGCGCAAGGCGCTGAAGAAGGCGTCCGCAAAGCCCGTCGCCAAGGCCCCGGCCAAGGTGGCGGCCAAGTCTGCACCCAAGTCTGCACCCAAGTCTGCACCCAAGTCCGTGCCCAAGTCTGCACCCAAGGCGCCGGCGAAAACCGCGCCGAAGCAGCCGGCCAAGACAGCCGCGAAGCCCGTCGCCAAGGCGGCAAAGGCTCCGGCCAAGAGCGCTGCAGCCGCGATCAAGCCGAACAAGTGGGTCTATACGTTCGGTGACGGCAAGGCCGAAGGTAAAGCCGGCCTGCGCGACCTGCTGGGCGGCAAGGGCGCCAACCTGGCCGAGATGGCCAATCTCGGCCTGCCGGTGCCTCCCGGCTTCACGCTTCCGACCTCGGTCTGCACCTACTTCTACGCCCACGACAAGACCTATCCCAAGGAGCTGCAGACCCAGGTCGACAAGGCGCTCGACTACATCGGCAAGCTCACCGCGAAGAAGTTCGGGGATGCGGCAAATCCGCTGCTGGTCTCCGTCCGCTCCGGCGCGCGCGCCTCGATGCCGGGCATGATGGACACGGTCCTCAACCTCGGCCTCAACGACCAGACGGTGGAAGCGCTGGCGCAGCTGTCCGGCGACCGCCGCTTCGCGTTCGACAGCTATCGCCGTTTCATCACGATGTATTCGGATGTCGTGCTCGGCTTCGAGCACCATCATTTCGAGGACATCCTCGACAGCTTCAAGGACCAGAAGGGCTATTCGCTCGACACCGACCTGTCGTCGGAGGATTGGGAGCTCCTCGTCGGCAAGTACAAGGACGCGGTCGCGCATGAGACCGGCAAGGATTTTCCGCAGGACCCGCACGATCAGCTGTGGGGCGCGATCGGCGCGGTGTTCTCATCCTGGATGAACGCGCGCGCGGTGACCTATCGCCGGCTGCACGACATTCCCGAATCCTGGGGCACGGCCGTCAACGTCCAGGCCATGGTGTTCGGCAACATGGGCGAGACCTCGGCCACCGGCGTTGCGTTCACGCGCAATCCCTCGACCGGCGAGAGCAAGCTGTACGGCGAGTTCCTGATCAACGCGCAGGGCGAGGACGTCGTCGCCGGCATCCGCACGCCGCAGGACATCACCGAGGATTCGCGTCAGGAGTCGGGCTCGGACAAGCCGTCGATGGAAGTCGCGATGCCTGACGCGTTCAACGAGCTGACCCGCATCTACACGCTGCTCGAGAAGCACTACCGTGACATGCAGGACATGGAGTTCACGGTCGAGCGCGGCAAGCTGTGGATGCTGCAGACCCGCAGCGGCAAGCGCACCGCCAAGGCGGCGCTGCGCATCGCGGTCGAGCTCGCCAATGAGGGGCTGATCTCGAAGAACGACGCGGTGCTGCGCGTCGATCCGGCCTCGCTCGACCAGCTCTTGCATCCGACCATCGATCCCTCCGCCAAGCGCGACGTGGTCGCAACTGGCCTGCCGGCGTCGCCGGGAGCGGCGTCCGGCGAGATCGTGTTCTCCTCGGACGAGGCCACCAAGCTGCAGGCCGATGGCCGCAAGGTCATCCTGGTCCGCATCGAGACCTCGCCGGAGGACATCCACGGCATGCACGCCGCCGAGGGTATCCTGACGACGCGCGGCGGCATGACCTCGCACGCCGCCGTGGTTGCGCGCGGCATGGGCAAGCCCTGCGTCTCCGGCTGCGGCACCATCCGCGTCGACTACGGCCGCGGCACGATGAGCATCGGCGGGCGCACCTTCAAGACCGGCGACGTCATTACCATCGACGGCTCGGTGGGCCAGGTGCTGGCCGGCCGCATGCCGATGATCGAACCTGAGTTGTCGGGCGAGTTCGGCACCTTGATGGGCTGGGCCGACGCCGTGCGCGAGACCGGCGTGCGCGTCAACGCCGACACGCCGGAGGATGCGCGCACCGCCATCAAGTTCGGCGCCGAGGGCATTGGCCTGTGCCGCACCGAGCACATGTTCTTCGAGGAGACGCGCATCCGCACGGTGCGCGAGATGATCCTGTCCGAGGACGAACAGGAGCGCCGCGCCGCGCTGGCCAAGCTGTTGCCGATGCAGCGCGCCGATTTCGTCGAGCTGTTCGAGATCATGAAGGGCCTGCCGGTCACGATCCGGCTGCTTGACCCGCCGCTGCACGAGTTCCTGCCGCACACCCAGGCCGAAGTGGAGGAGGTCGCGCGGGCGATGAACACCGATCCGCGCAGGCTCGCCGACCGCGCCCGCGAGCTGTCGGAGTTCAATCCGATGCTCGGCTTCCGCGGCTGCCGTCTCGCGATCGCCTATCCGGAGATCGCCGAGATGCAGGCGCGTGCGATCTTCGAGGCGGCGGTCGAGGCCGAGAAGCGCACCGGCGAGGCCGTCGGCCTCGAGGTCATGGTGCCGCTGATCGCCACCAAGGCCGAGTTCGATCTGGTCAAGGCTAGCATCGACGCGATGGCGCACGAGGTCATCCGCGAGACCGGCGCCAAGCTGGAATATCAGGTCGGCACCATGATCGAGCTGCCGCGCGCGGTGCTGATGGCCGGCCAGATCGCCGAGGCGGCCGAGTTCTTCTCGTTCGGCACCAACGATCTCACCCAGACCACCTACGGCATCAGCCGCGACGATGCCGGCAGCTTCCTCGGCGCCTACGTTGCCAAGGGCATTCTCGAGATCGATCCGTTCATCTCGATCGACCGCGAGGGCGTCGGCGAGCTGGTCAAGATCGGCGTCGAGCGCGGCCGCGCCACGCGCCCCAACCTCAAGGTCGGCATCTGCGGCGAGCATGGCGGCGATCCCGCCTCGGTCGCGTTCTGCCACCAGGTCGGCATGAACTACGTGTCGTGCTCGCCCTATCGCGTGCCGATCGCGCGCCTCGCCGCGGCGCAGGCCGCGCTCGGCAAGGAGATCGCCAGCCAGGCATGAGCGTGCTGCGAACGATTTGATTTGATGAAGGCCGGCACATGTTGCCGGCCTTTTTCGTTGCTGATCGGAATCTCGATGATGATGTGCGCTGATTGATGAAGCGAGCGCGCGCGTAACGGACGGTGCGCTCCCTCTCCCCGTTCTTACGGGGGCGCGACGAGCTTCGCTCGCGCTGTGAGGGTCGGGGTGAGGGGCAGACGCACGGGTAGTGTGCGTGGTTAGACCTGTACCCCCTCACCCGGATTGCATCTTCGATGCAATCCGACCTCTCCCCGCAGGCGGGGCGAGGTGCACCGAGCTTGCCGCGCGGGCTGTGGTACAAGAAGGTGTTGGGAATTTATCATCTTCCCGCACAGCGGATGCGAGCACTTGCGCGGTGAATGGTGCGCTCGCTCTCTCACGTTCCAGCTTCTCTATCCAAACTTCACAAAATTCATTCACCGCGTTCGTTGACTGAATGTTCACCGTTCTCGTCGGTGTGCTGTTTACCAAGCATTGCGATCGCAGAACGCTCTGCAACTTCTCCGCTTGCCTGTCTCGATTGCGCAACGCGGATTAACTCCTCAGCAACCTAAACCCGATACGAAGAGAAACGATCGAATTACACGGAAGCACTGTGGTTCGATCTTCCAGTGTAAGCGTTGCGTTGAGCGTATCGATGTTAGTTCTGCGTCCCGGTCCGAAGGGCGCGCGTCTTGCGTCCTTCGGACTCGGTCTCTGCGTCTTCGCCCTGATGCCGACAGAGACCGGGTATCAAGACATCGCTTCACTGCTCGCCCGCCAGCCGGGCGTCGCCGAGCGCTGGCAGAAGCGCGTGTTCTCTGCCGCCGCCTCCGTTCAGCTCGCCACCTATAGTTTCGGCCGCCCGATCGGAACCTCGGCGCCGCAGGGCGTGAGCATCCGCCTTGCAAGCCTCGATGCGCGCGACATCGACATTACCGGCAGCACGCCGCGCAATCCGGCGCTGCAGGTTCCGCCGCGCTACCAGGCCTCCGACTTTCCCAAAGTGGACCGCACCCTGAAGGGTGATCGCCTCGTGGTGCGCCCGGCCGCACCGCCGGCCGCGCCGACCGAATCCGCCGAGCCTGTCCAACCCGCACCGGCCGAGCCGGCGCCGGCACCCTCGGCACTGCCGGATTCGAATGCCTCGGTGTTCGGCGCGAAGACGACGGAAGCCCCGGCGCAGACTCCGGTGCAGCGCTCTGCACTCGATCCCGAATTGCAGGACGCGCTGAGCGCGCCGCCGCTCGCACAGTATGGGTCATCGAAGCAGGAAACGCAGCCGTCGGGCGAACTCAAGCCCGCGCCGGATGCGCCGTCGGCCGAGAGCGGCATCACCGCCGACGGTCTGAACATCAAGACCGCGAGCCTCTATTTCGGTACGGCCTCGCTGGGCGGTGCCGCGGAGACGATGGAAACCTGGCAGCCGGGCGAAGCGCCGCTGATCGTCGCGCCGGATCCGGACCTCAAGCCGATGGCGATGCTGCCGCAGCCGTCGGATGATCTGGCCAAGGCCGGTGACGGCGGCGAGAGCATCGCGCCCAAGGGCGAGGTCAACGCCGACAATCAGCGCGCCAGGACTCCGGCCGAACGATTGGGGCTGGCGGACGACAAGGCCCGCTTCAAGTCGGAGAAGTGCCTTGCGGAGGCGGTCTATTTCGAATCGCGCGGCGAGGCGGTGCGTGGTCAGATCGCGGTGGCGCAGGTCGTGCTGAACCGCGCCTTCTCAGGCTATTATCCGACGACGGTGTGCGGCGTCGTCTACCAGAACAAGTATCGTCACTTCGCCTGCCAGTTCACCTTCGCCTGTGACAACACTGCAGACGTGATCCGCGAGCCCGAGATGTGGGAGCGCGCCAAGAAGATCGCGAAGGCCATGCTCGAGGGGATGATCTGGCTTCCGGAGGTCGGCAAGTCGACCCACTACCATGCTTATTGGGTGCGGCCGTCATGGGCGGCCGAGATGAAGCGCATGTACAAGTTCGGCGTCCACACCTTCTACCGGCCGAAGGCGTGGGGCGACGGCAGCGAGGCGCCGAGCTGGGGCACGCCACAGCAGACCGCGGCCATTTCGGCCGAGCTCAGCGAGGCCGCCAAGAGCGAGGCCGAGATCAATCCGAACTGGACGCGGCGCTAATCATCTAGCGACGCGTCGCATTCCACTCGAGAAAGCGGCGATACAACTCGGTCTGGCGCGCCTGGTCCGGCGGCGTTGCGGCCGGCGGCTTCGCGGTGACAGGAATGCGCGGGGACGGTGTGGCGGCCGCGACCGGCTTCGACGGTCTAACGGTGGCCGTAGTGGCCGCCGGAATCCGTGTCGTCCCATCGAGCCATTCCTGCGCGGCCCGGAACCTGGTCCAGCCGGCGACCGGCGCACGCGGCGCCATCTCCTGCCATTTCGGATGGAAGGGAGGCCGCTGCAGCTGCGACATCCGCGAGAACAGCGACTCGACCAGCAGCGACAGCCGGCGATCGCGATCGCTTCCCGGCTGCCAATTATACGACGCCAGGATTGCCTCCGCTGCAATCGTTTCCACCGACTCGGATTTTGAGATCAGGTTGGGGTAGTCGTCCGCAGTGAGCTTGGATGGAAGGTAGTCCTCGCGCAAGGTCTTGTCGTAGCCGACCGGGACGAGATGCAGATTGGCATCCGTGATCTGGCTGAGCCAGGGCACCGGCTTGCCATCGACCGTGAAGATGGCGTCGATCTCCCCCTTGCGCAACATTTCGAGCGCGATGCGCGGCTCAATATAGAGCAGATGCGGCTTGATCTCGAGGCGCTCGAACACGTTGATCGCGGTCACGAAGGTGCTGCCATCCGGCAGGTCGACCGCGACGGTCTTGCCGTCGAGCTCCCGCATCGTGCGGATCGATCGCGGCGCCAGAACATGCATTTCCTCGTTGAACATCTTGGTGACGTAGACGAGCTGATTGCGGATGTTGCCCGCGAAGTCCTTGCGTTCGAGATAGGACAGCGTGTCCTTGCGCACGATTCCCACGTCGACGCCCTTGAGCATGAGGATGTCGGCCACCGCCTGAACCGAGCCGCTGCCCAGGACCGGCATGACTCGCAGGTTGATGCCGTCATTGAGGACTGAGGCGACGTCGGCGCCCATCTGGGAATAGGTGCTGCCATACGAGCCGGTCATCAGGCTCACCGTATTGGCGTTGAGCTGGCCCGCGAGGTCCCGCTTGGCCGATGCATAGCGGAATATCGCCTTGAAGGAATCGCTGACGGCACCCGGGTCGATTCCGCTGCGCACCGGTCCGAACCGCTCCCAGCGGCCGTCGACGAACCGCTTCATCTGCATCTGCTCGATCGGCGCGTGGTCGCTGGCGCTGGTATTGGCGACGATCCCGGGAATCAGCATGGGAATTGGCGTCCCCTTCAAGGAACGCGCCTGCCTCATGATGTTGTCGCGGGAGAAGTCGTCGCCGCAATTGCGCAGGACCGCAACCATCAGGTTGGCCAGCGCGTAGCCCACGATTCCCAAGCTGTTGTTCTTGCTGATTGCAGGCGCGTAGCGATCCATGAACGCGGACCACTCGGCGAAGCCGGGATCGCCGCCCTGCGTGCCGCCCTCGTACAGGATGGTGGCGGAAAGCAGTCCTTCCGCATTCTGCAGGCCCGCAGGCTGCAGCACGGTGGCGACCGAATCCGAAATCGTGGGGATGATGTGCTCGGGTCTCCAGCCGAGCTCGGCGAGGCGGCGGATCGCGAGCACCGTGAATTTCGGGGTGCTGACGTCGACCAGGATGCTGGCGCCGGCGGCCTTCAGCTTCGTGATCTGCTGATTGATGTCGGCATCGGTGACCGCGTAGGCCGCTTCCGCGACGATCGGCAGCTTGCCGCCGAGCCCGTCCTTCAAGCCCTTCAGATAGTCCTTGCCGAACTCGTCGTCCTGATACAGCACACCGATGCGCGTGCCGCCGGCATGTTGCTCGAGCAGATATTGCGCGTGGATATGAGCTTCGATCTGGTAGCTGGGTTGCGCTCCCATGGTCCAGGGATAGTCACGAGGCTGATCCCAGATCGAGGCGCCGGAGCCGACGAACAATTGCGGTATTTTGTTCGCGTTGAGATAGGGCCGCACCGCGGCGCTGGTCGCTGTTCCAACGCTCGCAAAGATGACGTCTACCTTGTCTTCCTCCACCAGCCGTCGCGTCAGTTCGACGGTCTTCTGCGGATTATAACCGTCGTCATAGGAGATGTAGGTGATCTTGCGGCCCCTGATCCCGCCCTCGTCATTCACCTTCTGGAAATAGGCCGAGATGACCTTGCTCACGCTGCCATAGGCTGCTGCCGGCCCGCTGTAGGGCGTCGTATTGCCGATCCGGATCTCACCCTCGGCAGCACGCGCCAAGCTTGGGACGGCGGCAAGCACGAGGAGCAATGCCACGCTCGGAGACCCCGACGCGCGAAGCCGCCCCGGACCGCGGGGCGCCGACGACCGGGCTCGCCGCAACAGACGATCAAACATTCCCATCATGGACCTCATCACGCAACACAACACTTTTCGGGGACTCGCGTCGCCGCGCGACACCGACGGCACGACGTCATTGACCAGGATCCAGCGGCCCGGCTCCAGCCGCCATTGCTGTACTCAGTCTCGCGCCTCGGGTCATTGAAGCCGCCGCCGCGCCTTGACTGATCCGAGCTCGGCGGCTCTCGCGTACCAGGCGCGGGCTTTGACCGGATCGGGCGCGACGCCAACGGCTTTCAAATTGGACAAGATCGCGGCGTCATAGGTACCGGCCAGCATCAATGATGCTTCGGCGTCCCCTTCCGCGACATGCGCCAGGATCAGACGGGCAGTCGCAACGTCCCCCGCGCCGATGAGATCGCGTCCGCGCTTCAGCATTTCGCTGATTTCGTTCTTGGTCAGCGCAGACGCGGTCGCGATCGCCCGAGATGCCTTCGGCAGAACTAATTGCGGGGTCTCGCCTCCGTTCGGAGCCGGCTTGACGGCCGGGACCGACGCCGCGATCGAATCGGCCGGCCCGATCGCGTGCGCCACGGCGTCCACCGATGCTTGGCCGTCCTCGAATGTCGATTTCCCCGCTGCCCGGAAGTTTCGGGGAGACGATGAAGCGGTCGTGTCCGACTGCGCAACTGTTTCAATGGTCGGAGCCTGCATGATTCGCACCGCAAAGAATGCGAGGCACGCAAGCACGGTCACTGCGGCACCGAACCGGAAAACGGAATCGAGTTCGAGCGGTTGGGGCGGAGGCGGAGGCATCACGACTGGTTCGAGTGAAGGGATCTGCCGGGATCGGTCAGATTCTGCAGGCGCCGGTGACAACGCTGCATCGTCCATCGCTGAGGCGGTTTGCCACCACGGCGGGGGGAGATCGTTGGCCGCATCCTCATCAGGCGCAGACGTCGCATGCGCGAGGCTGTTGGACAAAGCGGCAGGCTTTGCCGGGCGCCAACGTTCGCTCTGCGCATCGCCCACGGCGATCCGCGATCCGCTACTCCGCAATACGGAATTCATCCTCGACTACTCCTGCGGACACGCGCCATCGCGTCGCTCCGCATCACTCCCTGGACCGTTTGCCGCCTTTCCGGTCGGCGACTCGGCCTTCAAACCGGCCGCGAGACCAACGACCGCATTTATGGCCATGCCAAGCGGTCTATCAGCGATCTGGCAGCCGTGACTTTCCATTTCCTCGTCATCAGGACGGACAAAAAACGCGCGCTACTACTTGAGCACCGCTAAATTTCGACCATCTCTTTTTCTTATTTGTACAGGTTCCGCGGTTCTTTTGCCGAAATCATGGCGAACCTGTCCAGCCGTTTAGTTCGTGCTGGTAAATGTCGCCGGTAATGGAGTGCACGAGACAGTGCGGCGGTGGCTGGCCGACAACGATCTGAAGCCATGGCGCAGGCGCATGGCGTATCCCCACAGGTCGATGCGAATTAGTTAGTCGCGCGCGTCAAGGATGTGCTCGATCCGTGCGGCGAGCTGCGTCCGTGTCAGCCGGTGATCTGCTTCGACAAAAAGCCTCGTCCAACTGATTGGCGAAGTCCGCTCAGATCGTGCGCGTCATGACTACGAGTGCCGGCGCAACGGTGCGGCCAATCTGTTCGTCCAGCGCACGCAGGGACGGCACGCACGAACTACATCGCGCCTGTCCCCAAATACCGGCGAAGCAGCAAACAATAACGAGTCGGAGTATATGTATGGGGCGACGATGGCCGCTTCGTCATCAGCACCATCGTTCCGGACGAGGCCGCAGGCCTTGAACCCGGAATGACGCTGATCACGAATGACGGTGAAACCGCGACTGCCGAGCTCGGTCGTGACGCAGTCGGATCAGCCTTTACTACGCGCTCAGCGGCCGCGACTGCCGTGCCGGCGGCCGCGCCGCGAGTTCGTCGGCGATCTCCCGCGCAGCGGCCAATGTGGTCATCGTCCTCTGCGCGAAGCTCGGATTCTCCGCCGGGCAATCGGCGCGGCAATGGGCGCCGCGGCTCTCGCGGCGGCTCCAGGCTGCGGTCGCGATCAGGAGCGCTGCCGTTGCCATGTTGCGCAGAATGGGACGGCCGCAGTCGCGCTCGAGCCTCGCAATCGCAGCAACGGCTTCGGCCAGCCGCTCCTCGTCGCGGATCACGCCGACCTGCGCCGTCATGATGTCGCGCAGCGTCTTTTCCTCGAATGCGTGGCCCGCACCGGCCGGCTCGGCGAATGTCACGTCGCGCAGGGCGGGCGTCGCCGTGAATGTCCGCCCGGAGATATCGTCGGCGATCCGCTTGGCAAACACCAACGCCGCGAGCAGCGCATTGCCGGCGATGTGATTGGCGCCGTCGGTGGCCGTCGCCGCCACTTCACCGGCGGCCCACAGGCCATCGATCGAGCTGCGTCCCTGCGCGTCGATCGCGATGCCGCCCATGTGGAAGTGCGCGGCCGGCGCCACTGGAATCGGCTGCCGCGTCGGATCGAGGCCGGCGGCGACGCAGGCCCGGTGCAGCATCGGATAGCGCTCCGCGACGTCGTCTTCGAGCACGTCGCGCGCATCGAGAAAGGCGCCGCGCCCGGCTGATAGCTCGGCCATGATGCCGCGGGCGACGGTGTCGCGCGGCGCGAGGTCGACCAGCGGATGTCGCGGCAGCATGAAGCGCTGGCCGCGCCGGTTGACCAGGATTGCGCCGGCGCCGCGCAGACTCTCGCTCACGACGGGCGCCGGATCGCGACCGCTCATCATTGCGGTTGGATGGAACTGGACGAATTCGGGGTCCGCAATGATGGCGCCTGCGCGCGCGGCGATCGCGAGGCCGATGCCGTTGGCGTGAGACGGGTTGGTCGTCGCCGCGAACAAATGGCCGATGCCGCCGGTTGCGAGCACCACCGCAGATGCCGCGATCAGCATCGGCGCAGCCTTATCGTCGTTGATCCGGCGCAGCCGCAGGCCGCGCACGGTGCCATGCTCGGTCAGCAGCGCGTCCGCGACATGGCCTTCGATGATGCGGATCGACGGGGCGGCGCGCACCGCGTCAGACAAGGCTGAAATGACCGCCTGGCCGGTGAAGTCGCCCCGGACGCTCAGGATCCGCCGCACGGAATGCGCCGCCGCGCGGGAGGTTGCCAGATCGCCCTTGTGGTTGCGGTCGAAAGCGACGCCCAGACGCATCAGATCCTCGATCCGCGCCGCCGCGTCGCGCGCGAGGTCGAGCGCGGCGGTCTCGTCGACGAGGCCGCCACCTGCCGCGATCATGTCGGCTGCGTGGGCCTCGGGACTGTCGCCGGCTGAGA
>JBARNF010000702.1:0-4435 GCA_049802835.1 Bradyrhizobium sp. | reverse complement strand
AGCCGCAACCATGCGCTCGCCGCGCAGGCGCTGCGCACGCTGGCGGTCGCCTCGCGCGCCATGCCGGCCTCGGCTCTCAGGCTCGATCCGGCCGCCAGCGACGACCGCACATCGGAGATCGAGCTGCCTGACGGCATCGAGGACGATCTCGTGTTCCTCGGCTTCGTCGGCATGATCGATCCGCCGCGGGCCGAGGCGAAGGCCGCCGTCGCCGTTGCCAAGCGGGCGCACATCCGCACCGTGATGATCACCGGCGACCATCCGGCGACCGCCGAGGCGATCGCCCGCGAGCTCGACATCTTCGAGCCGGGGGCGCGGCTCGTCACCGGCACGGATATGCGCGGCATGGGCGACGCCGAGCTCGACGCCATCGTGGAAGACGTGCGCGTGTTCGCCCGCGTCGATCCCGAGCACAAGCTGCGTATCGTCGAGGCGCTGCAGCGCAAGGGCCACATCGTGGCGATGACCGGCGACGGCATCAACGACGCGCCCGCGCTGAAAACCGCCAATATCGGCGTGGCGATGGGCATCACCGGCACCGACGTCTCCAAGGAGGCGGCCGACATGGTGCTGACCGACGACAACTTCGCCAGCATCGTCAAGGCGATCGAGGAAGGACGCGGGATCTTCGACAACATCCGCAAGTATCTGATCTATCTTTTGTCGTCGAACGCCGGCGAGCTGCTCACCATGTTCGCGGGCGTGATGCTGGCGGGCCTGCTCGGCCTCACCTCGGCGGAGCCCGGGCTGTTCCTGCCGCTCCTCGCCGCCCAGTTGCTGTGGATCAACCTCGTCACCGACGGGCCGCCCGCGCTCGCTCTCGGCGTCGACCCCAAGGATCCCGACGTCATGCAGCGCAAGCCGCGCCGGCACGGCAGCGGGGTGATCACGTCCGAGGACTGGCTGCGCATCGCCGGCGTCGGCGCGGTGATGATGGTGGGCACGCTCGCCGTGCTCGACGCCTATTATCCTGGCGGGCTGTTCACGCTGTTCGCGACCGGCACCGGCCCGAACATGGCGGACGAGGCCCACGCCCGCACCATGGCCTTCACCACCCTGATGATCTTCCAGCTCTACAACGTGTTCATCTGCCGCTCGAGCTGGCGCAGCGCCTTCAGCGGGTTCTTCGAGAATCTCTGGGTCATCAGCGCGGTGGCCTTGTCGCTCGTCGCCCACGTGCTCGTGATCTATGTCCCGGTCCTGCAGGCGGCGTTCCATACGGTGCCGCTGTCGGGCAGGGACTGGCTGGTCGCGTGCGCCGTCGGAGCCGTGCTGCTGGTCATCATGGAGCTGGTCAAGTGGGTGCTGCGCCGGCAGGGTCAGGGCGCGGCGGCGCTCTCAACCGCGGCAAGATGACAGACCATACGACGACACCGCCGGGCGCTTCCGGCGGTGTGCGATAAAGTAACCGCATGCGCGCCGTGGCGCGTGCGGACGATGCAACGATTTGGACACCTGGATGAAGTAAGTCTCACCCACGACCAGGCCGGGCCCCTCTGGCAGCTCCAAGCTGCGATGTCGGACTGGACGAACCGAGTGGCCCGCCGTGTCGTTTCCCTTCCCCGGGACGCAATGGCCTGATCATCAGGCCTCCGGCGCATCGAATGTCGGCGCAGCCACTCTCCAACTCGGCACGAGAGGAGCTGCTGCATGTTCGAATTCTTCACCGCCGGCGCAATGGTGGCATTGGCCGAGGTCATCATGATCGACCTCGTGCTGGCCGGCGACAACGCCATCGTCATCGGCCTGGCCGCGGCAGGACTGCCGCAGCACCAGCGCGCCAAGGCCATCCTGATCGGCATCGCGGCGGCGACGCTGCTGCGCATCGGCTTCGCCGGGATCACGACGCAGCTGCTCCAGGTGGTCGGCCTGCTCTTCGCCGGCGGGCTGCTGCTGCTGTGGGTCTCCTGGAAGATGTGGCGCGAGCTGCGCGTCAGCGCCGCGGAGGACATGGAGGCCGCCGAGGCGCTGGAAGACTACGACATCAATGCCGACGGCACGATTGCCGGCCATGCGCGGCGAAAGACCTTCGCCCAGGCGGCTTGGCAGATCGTCGTCGCCGACGTATCGATGTCGCTCGACAACGTTCTCGCCGTCGCCGGCGCCGCCCGCGAGCACCCGATCGTGCTCATCTTCGGGCTCGCGCTGTCGATCGCCCTGATGGGCATTGCGGCGAGCTTCATCGCCCGCCTCCTGCAGCGCCATCGCTGGATCGCCTATGTCGGCCTCGCGGTGATCCTCTATGTCGCCGTCGACATGATCTATCGCGGAGCGCACGAGCTCGTTCCCGCCGTCAACTCGCTAGCCGCCATGCTGACGGCGGCGTAGCCGCGTCTCGACGGGGCCGGCGAGGCGAGAGCCTCGCCGCCCCGCCGCCGGCGGAAGGACGGAATCAGCCGGGGCTGGATATGATTGGCTTCGTTCAGCTCGCAATACGATGCATCAGGTCGGGCGCCCGGCGCATCCCGTTGATCGCCTTGACCGACCGCTCGATCGCGGACCACAGGTCGGCAATCTCGGCGACCGCCTGCGGATCGTTGTCATACTCGCGCGCGCCCTCACCGGACTCGATCGCGAGATAGTAGGCGGCGCGATGGGTAATGCGCCCGTTCCACACGGGGACGTTCAGCTGCGCCAGCACGTCGCGCGCGCGCTTGACGAACGCCGTTTCGGCGCCGTCGCGGCGCGGCGGCACGGCATTCATGATCACGGCATAGGGTGTGCCCAGCTCGCGGGCGACATGGATCGTCTCCCGAACCGCCGCAAGATCGAACAAGCTCAGTCGCGCCGGAACGACGACCAGGGTGGCGGCGCGGATCGCCTCGCTCACGACGGCGGACATGTTCGGCGGGGTGTCGATCAACACCCACTCGATGCCCTCACGCTGTGCCCAATCGAGGATGCTCGCGATCCCGCCCGCGCCGTTCTTGAGGGGCGGCTCGAACCGGCCCCTGATCTGATGCCAAATCGTCAATGAGCCTTGGCTGTCGGCATCGATCAGCAGAAGACGGCGCGAGGGTTTGCAGGCGTGCACGGCAAGATGCGCGGTCAACGTGCTCTTTCCCGAGCCGCCCTTCCTCGAAGCGAAAGTGACGATGTTCATGACCGCGCCCGTTATTCTTCTTTTGACCTACCATGATCAGTGATTCGAAGCGGAAAATAAAGTCGATT
The DNA here is from genome assembly GCA_049802835.1 of Bradyrhizobium sp. GTDB lineage: Bacteria > Pseudomonadota > Alphaproteobacteria > Rhizobiales > Xanthobacteraceae > Bradyrhizobium. The sequence continues at coordinate 1,264 of JBARNF010000702.1, read as the reverse complement.
TCGCCCGCGTCCGAGCATGGAGGTCTTGTCGGGCACCGGATGACTGGTGACTATCAAACATCTGTTTGAAAGCACGCCGATGTGCTGGGCGAACGTTGGCCGTGACGTACTCCCGGTTTCCGATGTTGGCGGGCCCTTCAAGATCCGAGTGCATCAGCCGGCAGACGCCGTCGACCATGTCGTCGACGTAAATATAGCTGCGCACGGCATCGCCGCTGCCCCACACTTCGATCTCTCCACCGTCCGGCGCCTGCGCGACCTTGCGACAGATCGCGGCCGGCGCCTTCTCGCGACCGCCCTGCCAGGCGCCCTCCGGCCCGTAGCAGTTCTGGAAGCGCACGATGCGCACCACCACCATGCCGCACCGCCGGCCATAGGTCATCGCGCTGCGTTCGGAATAGAGCTTCTCCCAGCCATATTCATTATCCGGAAGAGCGGGGGATGCGCCCTCCTCCGTCATCTCCGGCTCGCCCGGCGCCATGTCGCGGTAGATGCACACCGAGGAGGAGAAGAAGCAGCGCGGCACGCCCGCCTGCGCGGCCGCGTCGGTCATGTGCACGTTGATGAGCACATTGTTGCGCATGATCTCGCATGCGGCGCTGTGGATGATGTCCTCGATCATCTTGTCGAGCAGGTCCGCGCGACCGTGAATGTCGCCGATGACGTAGACCCGCTGCATGTCGTCAATATCGTTCGTTTCCACTGAAATCCTCTCGGACCCGCGTTCCGCAGATGAACAACCATAGCTCCATAGCACCTCCATCGGTCGGAAGACCTTCGAAACTGACGGGGCGCGCCTCGTAGCAGGCGTCCAGGGCCACCGCGTCAGCCGACTGGTTTCATGACGGCACCCGCCGCGCGCATTCGATTCTGGAGATCACCGCCGCGGTCGAGCGGATCACGGAACGCCGTGTTCGCGCTCCGGGCCGACAGGCGGCCGCGCGACCCGCTGCGCCTGGTCTCCGCTGCGCCTGATCGCGGTCACAGGCGCGACGCGCCGACTGGCGAGGCCAGAGTTGTGGCCCGCGGTTGTGACGGCAAAATTCTGGCGGCGGTGATCGGGGACCACCGCCGCCATTCCTGCGCTCGACGATCAGTACCGGGCTACAACCGGGCCGCCGAAGTCGAAGCGATAGTTCACGCCGAACTTCATCAGGTGAACGACCTGGTTGATGTCGGTGTCCACGTTGAAAACCGGCCCTCCCGTGTTCGTAATCGGGAACCTGAGGTTTTCCGTGCCGTAGTCGACGTAGTTGTACTCGAT
>JBARNF010000701.1:0-1583 GCA_049802835.1 Bradyrhizobium sp. | reverse complement strand
TCTCGAGGTCGTTGTCGCGGGTGTGCTCGCCGACGATCATGCCCTTGTAGACCTTCCAGCCGGGCTCGATCATCATCGGGCCGCGGTCTTCCAGCTTGAACATGGCATAGGCCACCGCCTCGCCCTGATCGTTCGAGATCAAGACACCGTTGCGGCGGCCCTGGATCTGGCCCTTGTAGGGCAGGTAGTTGTGGAACAGGCGGTTCATTATCGCCGTGCCCTTGGTGTCGGTCATCAGCTCGCCCTGATAGCCGATCAGGCCGCGCGTCGGCGAGTAGAACACCAGCCGCAGACGATTGCCGCCCGACGGGCGCATCTCGATCAGCTCGGCCTTGCGCTCGCTCATCTTCTGCACGACGACGCCGGAATGCTCCTCGTCGACGTCGATCACGACCTCTTCGATCGGCTCCAGGGTCTGGCCCGTGACCTCGTCCTTCTGGAACACGACGCGGGGGCGCGACACCGACAGCTCGAAACCTTCGCGACGCATGGTCTCGATCAGGATCGCGAGCTGCAATTCGCCGCGGCCGGACACTTCCATCGCGTCCTTGTCCTGGGACTCGACCACGCGGAGCGCGACGTTGCCCTCGGCCTCGCGCAGCAGGCGGTCGCGGATCAGGCGGCTGGTGACCTTGTCGCCTTCGGTGCCGGCCAGCGGCGAGTTGTTGACGATGAACGACATCGACACCGTCGGCGGATCGATCGGCTGGGCCTGGATCGGCGTCTCGACCGAGGGGTCGCAGAAGGTGTCGGCCACGGTGCCCTTGGGCAGCCCGGCGATGGCGACGATGTCGCCGGCTTCCGCAATGTCGACCGGCTGCCGCTCAAGCCCGCGGAACGCCAGGATCTTGCTGATGCGGCCGGTTTCCACCAGCTTGCCGTCACGCGACAGCACCTTCACGGCCTGGTTGGGCTTCACGGTGCCGGACGTGATTCGCCCGGTGATGATGCGGCCGAGATAGGGGTTGGCCTCGAGAATGGTGCCGAGCAGCCGGAACGGGCCGTCCTCGACCACCGGCGGCGCGACGTGCTTGATGACGAGATCGAACAGCGGTTGCATGCCGTCCTCGTGGGAGGCGTCGGGCGAGGTCGCCATCCAGCCGTTCTTGCCCGACCCGTAGAGGATCGGAAAATCGAGCTGCTCGTCGGTGGCATCGAGCGCGGCGAACAGGTCGAAAACTTCGTTGACGACTTCGGTGATGCGAGCGTCGGGCCGGTCGACCTTGTTGATGGCGACGATCGGCTTCAGGCCGAGCTTGAGCGCCTTGCCGACCACGAATTTGGTCTGCGGCATCGGGCCCTCGGCGGCGTCGACCAGCACGATCACGCCGTCGACCATCGACAGGATGCGCTCGACCTCGCCGCCGAAATCGGCGTGGCCGGGGGTATCGACGATGTTGATCTGGGTGTCTTTCCACTGCACCGAGGTGCACTTGGCCAGAATGGTGATGCCGCGCTCGCGTTCCAGGTCGTTGGAATCCATAGCGCGCTCAACCTGACGCTGGTTTTCGCGATAGGTACCGGATTGCTGCAGCAACTTGTCGACCAGGGTGGTCTTGCCGTGGTCGACGTGGGCGATGATG
>JBARNF010000700.1:0-4067 GCA_049802835.1 Bradyrhizobium sp. | reverse complement strand
GGTAGAGAGTCGTGCGGGGCGACAGGAGCGACTGCCATGCTAGGGCTGATCCTCTATTGCATCCTCGTCGTGCTCGGGACCGTCGCCTCGATCCTGCTCGGCCTCTTCATCGAGCGCGAGTTTTCCGCCGCGCTCAGCCTGATCGTGTTCCTGTCCGTGTTTTTCCTGAATTTCGGCATCTCCTGGTACATCACCGTCTGGATCGTGGACCGCCAGGGACGCAAGCGCTCACGGCAATGCCCGCAATGCAAGGGCACGGGCATCGGCAGGGACAATCGTCAATGCCCGATGTGCAGAGGCACAGGCCTGGTCGAGCTCGAGGCCGAGGCACCGTCGTTCGCCGCCACGGCGACGCCCGACCAATGAGCGTCCTGCCGGGCGGATGACCGCGCGGCCGGCTTACGCCGCCTTCGTTCGCACGTCCGCCAGCATGCTGCGGATCTGGCCGGCCGGCTGCGGCGCGCTGAAGAAATAGCCCTGCACTTCCAGACAGCCTTCCGCCTTGAGCGCCGCGAACTGCGCCTCGGTCTCCACCCCCTCGGCGGTGATCACCATGCCGAGGCTCCTGCCGAGGCCGACCACCGCCCGCACGATCGCCTCGCTGTCGCTGCGATTGCCCAGCGTGCGGATGAAGGACTGGTCGATCTTGATCTTGTTGAACGGGAACTTCTGCAGATAGCTCAAGCTCGAATATCCGGTGCCGAAGTCGTCCATCGACATGCGCACGCCGAACGCGTGCAACTGGCGCAGGATGAGGAAGGTGGCGTCGCTGTTCTCCAGCAGCACCGATTCCGTGATCTCGATCTCCAGCCGGTCGGGCGCGAGCCCGGAGGTCGCCAGCGCGTTGATGACCGAGCCGACCAGGCCCTTGCCGCGGAACTGCACCGCCGAGACGTTGACCGCGACCCGCATGTTCTCCGGCCAACCGGCGGCTTCCAGGCACGCCCGCCGCAGCACCCAGTCCCCGATCGGCACGATGAGGCCGATCTCCTCGGCGAGTGGAATGAAATCGGCGGGCGGAATCATCCCGCGCGTCTTGTGATGCCAGCGCAGCAGCGCCTCGAACCCGGTGACCTTCTGCTTCTCCAGGTCGACCACCGGCTGATAGTAGATCTCGAACTCGTCGTTCTCCAGCGCGGTGCGCAGGTCGATCTCCATGGCGCGGCGCGCCTGCAGCCGCGCATCCATGTCGGGCTCGAAGAAGCGGAACGAGCCCCGTCCCTCCATCTTGGCGCGATAGAGCGCGGTGTCGGCGCTCTTGAGCACGCCGTCGGCGTCGGCGCCGTCGTCGGGGCCGAAGGCGATGCCGATGCTGGTTCCCACCACCACGTGATGCTGGTCGATCTCGAACGGGGCGGAGATGCGGTCGATGATGCGGCGCGCCAGCGCGACGGTGTTCTCCGGGTCTTCCGGCGCGATGATGGCGAACTCGTCGCCCGACAGCCGCGCGATGATGTCGGTGTCGCGCACGCAGGAGCGCAGGCGCTCGCCGATGCTGCGCAGCAGCGCGTCGCCGATCGGGTGCCCGAGCGTGTCGTTGACGTTCTTGAAGTGGTCGAGGTCGAGGCATAGCACGGCGATCTTGCCGCCCCGGCGCAGCATGCCGAAGGCGTTGTTCAGCCTCTCCTTGAACAGGACGCGGTTGGGCAGGTCGGTCAGCGCGTCGTGCAGCGCCATGTGCTTGATCTGCTCCTCCGCGCGGCGGCGCTCGGTGACGTCCTCGTGGATGGAAACCCAGCCGCCATTCGCCATCGGCCGGTAGGAGACGACGATCACCCGCCCGTCGCTGAGCTCGAAGTCGCGCACCCACGGGGTCCCGCGCCGCGCATGCTCGAGGCAGTCGTCGATGTAATGCTGCGAGTCGCGGCCGGCGAACACGCCGTGCGCGGCCCTGACTCGCAGGATCTCCTCGTGCGGGGTGCCCGGCGCCAGCAGCTCGAGCGGCATCTTGTAGATCTCGGCATAGCGCCTGTTGCAGACGATCAGCCGCCGCTCCGAATCGTACATCGCGAGCCCGTGCGACATGTTGCTGAGCGCGGCGTCGAAGCGGACGTTCTGCAGGCGCAATTCGACTTCACGCTCCCTGATCAGCGCCGTGTCACGCGCGGTGTTCTCCTGGAACACCGATATCGCGCCGATCATCTGGCCGATCTCGTCGGCGCGCGCGGTGCGATCGAGCTTGGCCGCCGCCTCGCCCTTGGCGATCTGCCGCATGGTCGCGGTGATCGCGCGCACCGGGGCGGCGATCGAGCGGATGACGACCAGCGTGATGAAGATCGTGAGCAGCAGGGCCGCGATCCCGCCGGCGGCGATCAACATCTTGTTCGCCTCGACGTCGGAGAGCAGCGCCGCGGTGGCGGTCTGCGTCCGGCGGCTGGTTCCCTCGGAGATGTCGCGCAGCTGGCGCGCAACCCGCTCGAAATCGTCGTCGACCCCGCCCAGCATCATGGTGCCCATGGGAGAATCGACGGCGGCGACGTCGAGGGTGTCGTTGACGGATTTGATGTAGCTCTCCCAGCGGGAGAGGAGCCGTGCGGCGGTCGCGGATTCGGTCGGGATCCAGCCGCTGGAGATCGTGTGCAGGCGGAACGACAGGGACTCGATGTCGCCGGAGATCTCGTCGCGCAGCGCCCGCATGACGGCCGGATTGACGCCGTTGCTCGACCACGCCACGAAGCGGAAGATCTTGAGCTGGATCGCGCTCAGATCGTTGGTGCCGTGCATGACCCATCGCTGCTGCGGCAGAACCGTTCCCGACAGCGAGTCGAAATTCTGCGACCAGCGCGACAGCGAGACGGAGGCATTCGCGCCGACCAGCAGCAGGAAGGCGAACAGGAAGCCGTTCGCCGCGAACAGCTTCACCCTGATCGGAAGATCATGGACCCAGGCGGGCATGATGAAATCCTCGAACGCACAATTATTTTTCCGCCGTTGTCCCGGGAGCGACCCGATAGACGCCGACGCCGACGAAATAGTCGCCCATCTTCTCGATGTAGCTCGACTTGTCCTCGATGCGGTCGGTCAGGGGGTTCGGCCATTTGTAATCGATCCAGCCGCTTCCCTTCTCGTTGGCGATGACGACCATCTCGCGAATGAGATAGACGCCGTCCTGGTCCTTGAGGGAGATGAGGTTCTTCCCGATCAAAGCGGGCCGCGCCCCGTGCGCGACGTTGATGCCCTTCATGTCGTAGATGAAGGGATAGAGATCGCGGTCGTGGAAGGCCGGCACGGACTTGTCGGACACGGCGCGAAAGGTCGCCTGCGGGCCTTCCGCCCGGAACATGTCCTGGACGCGCTTCACCATCGCCACCGCCTCCTCGCGCGTGCCGAACTCCAGCGGAGCGGCCGGCGAGACGGTCAACAGGAAGGCGAACGCGAGATAGGCAGCGAGACTACGCATCTGGGACCTCCCCCCAACAGATGACGTAACGTTACCCGGAGTTGCGTAGCGGTTGCGTTAATACCGCTGCACGCACACGCGGCGGCGGGACATTTTTTTGCGAGCCTTAAGTTTTTCTAAATGGATGGCGTCCGCGCGCATCCTGTGGGTTGTCGAGGATCGGCCTTGCGCGCGGGTCGCAGCGCCGGCCCGATAGCCGGGCGGCGTCGTCACCTGCAGCGGGACCGCGCCGCCGGGCGTGAGGCGCGCAAATGATGATGCCGGGCAAGCGCCGCCGTCCTCGCCAGCGGCTCGCCTTCTTTGCGCTGCAGCAAACCCCGGCAATCGGGTCAACCCGCCACAAGAACGACGTGTTTGCTGCGAATACGAAGCGATGCCGCGGACATTATTGTTGCACTGCACGCACACGCCGACGAATACAGGCAGCGCCCCCGTGTCATTAAAATTAGACCTCCGCGCCATCTTGATGACAAACAGTTCATCTATTATCATGGCCACGGGTGGAGGAAAGGAGGAGTCATGAAGCATTCTGTGCGACCTGCCCCTCCCGGGGTGCGAAGGTTGGCGCGTCCTTTCTGTCCGAAATGCAATGACATGGTTTTTGCGCCCGAGGTGTCCCAGCACGTCGACGAGACGCGCGTGCAGCACGTGTGGTCGTGCGACAGCT
>JBARNF010000699.1:0-3075 GCA_049802835.1 Bradyrhizobium sp. | reverse complement strand
TGCCCACCCTACGAACTACGAACTCCTCCGTCATTGCGAGCGCAGCGAAGCAATCCAGACTGTCACCGCAGAGAGATCCTGGATTGCTTCGCTGCGCGCTGCGCTCGCAATGACGGAGCGCCACGATCAGGCGGGGAGCACTATCGCGACGAGCGCTCTCATAACGCTGATGGCAAGGTTTCACGTCTCAAACAGCGTAGGTCAAGCGCCCGCATCCTCGCGGCATCATTGGCCCGAGCTTTGCGACATCATCGCCCTCGAAGCTAGAGAGAGGGCGCAGGGAAGGCCGGGCGCCGATCGCACCCATGGTTGCGTGCAAAAAGCACGCGGTAGTCACCACAGGTACGAGCCGAACATCCGGCCTCCCCTGCGCGATGTTTTGCGACTTACTTCGTGCTCTCCCCAGGGACCGGCTTTCTTGCCCCTGTCAGCCGCGGAGCTCATCGCCTCCCGCGACCTTGACGCCAGCATCGGGACGCCAGGACCACACGACTTCATCGTCCGCGAAAGCAGGCGCACGTCGGGCGCCACCTTCACGGCCATCGCATCCCGCACCCGACGTCCGTGACGACGCGTACGCCCCTCTCGTGAGGCGGGACGGCGCAATGAATGAGGCTGATTTGCCCGACGGTGCAAGCTGATTCTTTTTTACAGAATACATTGACTGATTTTCCGAACACAGACCCGTCGGGCAAATCACCCGCGCGTTTCGCGGTCTGGTGCGGGTCTGGCTGCCTGCGATCATGCGGCTATGGTCGCGCCACCGCGATCATCATCGGTCTTGCGGTCGGGGGCGGATGGCGGGCCTTCCGGTACATCGGCAGCGCTGCCGCGCCCGAGCGCGACGCCGCCCGCGACGCCGACGCCGATCACGTAGATCCATCCCTCGTTGAGATCGAACAGGTTGGAGCTCAGAAGCGAACCGACGAAAGTCTTCACGACGATCGTCAATCCGATCCACGCGATCCAGTCCCTGCCGCGGAACAACCTGATGTGGCTCACCCACATCGCGTAGAGAAGCATGAGACCGGCCAGCCCCCATTGCAGCGCGACCGCCATGCTCTGATTCTGCGGATCACGGCCAGACTCGCGCATCTGCGGACGATCGGCTGCATTGAGCCCAGGGGGCGGACGGATCGCTCCGGTGCCATGGCCGAACAACGGCGCCTCGCCGAGCGATGCCATCGACTGGCGCCAATCGCTCCGGCCCTGTGCCGGTCCGCCGCCGTTCAACACCGTCATGTGACGGTGGGCGACGACCGCCACGATCGACTTGCTCAACAGCGGCGAAGCCGCCCAGGCGACGCCACCGGTGAGGGCCACGGACGCAAGCAGCAGCATCGCGATCCTCCGACTGAGATGCCGGATGGCGAGGGCGAGCAGAAGAATGGTGGTGGCGACACATGCCGTTCGCGCAGGCACGGCGACCAGATCATGGGCGAAGAACAGCAGGCTCAAGCCGGCCAGACCGATCGCCATCCGGACCTGCCCTCGCTCGTAGACGGCGAGAGCAGGTGCCGCCAGGGCAAGCGCACACAGCGTGAATTGCTGACGCTGCCCGAATTCCCGATCGATCCGCAAGTCGGCCGGCATGAGCGACGGATCAGCCAACGCGATCCATGACAGCATCATCAAAGCCATCGACGAGACGAGAAAGCCGACGAAGACCCAGACGGCGCGTTCCGAGCGTCTGAAATGATAGAGAAGGAACGGAAGCAGCAGCAGCTTCGACACGGGATTGATGGCCTGCAATCCCGCTTCCCAGGGCCCTTCGGACCAGAGCACGCCGACATCCGCCATCGCGAACAGCGCCAGCGGCAGCGCGCAAGCCGGAAGCGTCAGGCTTCTGATGAGCTCGTCCCAGTCGATCGTCGGAATCACCGCGATCGACCAGCACACCATGAGCACCGCCGTTGCCGTCATCGACCACGGCAAGGTCACCGCGGCGAGCGTCACGAGCAGGTCGACGACAACGGCATAGGCCGGAGCCTCCGCCCATGACGGCGGCGCCCAGCCGGTGTTTCCCAGGTTCGCCGGCGAGTTCGCAGCACCGCCCTCGACGTTCATGAGATACGCCTCCTGGAGCATATCGAACTCCCCGTTCAGACAAGACTGCCGGGTGCGGCCGCAACGCGCCCTGGCATTACGGCAGCTGCACCCGCCATGGGTTGAACGCTCCTCTCACTACGTGGGAATTTTTCACACGTCAACGAATGTGTGGGATTGTGTCCCACAATTGCGCGGGCTAAAATTTGGGCATGGATCCGAAACCCCGGACGCCGGCGCCGCTCGCCGCGACGCAGCTGCAGGCGCCTTTGGCGCGACTGCTGCGTCCGCTCGTGCGTCTGTGCATCCGCAGCGGGATGACGTTTCCGGCGCTCGCCCAGCTGTTGCGCGAGCTGTTCGTGAACGTTGCCGAGCACGACTTCGCGCTGGAGGGCAAGCAACAGACGGACAGCCGCGTCAGTCTGCTCACCGGCATTCAGCGCAAAGAGGTGGCGCGGCTGCGCGGTGCCGGAGCGCCGGTCAATGAGGTGCCGGCGACGCTGTCGCGCACCAGCGCCATCATCGCGCATTGGCTCGCCGCGCCCGAGTTCACCGATTCCCGAGGCGATCCGCTGCCGCTGCCGCGCACGGCCGACGGCGATGCGCCATCATTCGAGGCGCTGGTCGCAGCGATCACCAAGGACGTGCGGCCGCGCGCGGTGCTCGATGAATGGCTCGACCGCAGGCTCGTGACCATCGATGCCGGCGACAACATCGTGCTCGCGGAGACCGGCTTCGTGCCGCGCGGCGACGACGACCGCAAATGGTATTACCTCGGCCGCAATCTGCACGATCACATCGCCGCTGCCGCGGCCAACGTCTCCGAAGCCGCGCCGCGCTTCATGGAGCGCGCGGTGCATTATGACGGGCTGTCGCCGAAGCTGGCGCGGCGCCTCGAAGCACGCTCGCGCGAGCTTGCGATGGAGGCGCTGAAGACCGCCAACCGCGAAGCCAACCGGGCGCTGGCCAAGGACAAGGGCGGCGACGCGCGCTGGAATTTCGGCGTCTACATCTATCTGGACGAGCCGC
>JBARNF010000698.1:0-4518 GCA_049802835.1 Bradyrhizobium sp. | reverse complement strand
GCGGTGATGTTCTCGCAGATGATGTCGAGATATTCGTCGTAGAACATGATGCGATAATGTCTGCAGCGCGCAAGATGCATTTGGGAAAAGCCCAGCAGCCAATTGGATCGTCCAAGGTCCACGACAGCCGCCTGGTCGATCGGTGGTCCCCATTGAACCTCATCGCTCAATGGGTTGTAGACCTCCTCCGGCGTGTATTGATGGACCTGCGCCTGGTGGATGATGAGGTGCCTCACATCGTGCTCCGGCCCCGAGTCCGGGTTCAGATAGTCCAAGGCGATCAATATCAGCCCGTTGCCACGATGATGCGCGCATCGCAGCTCGGGGCCCCGGCCTTCCGCCCAGATCCAATCTCGCAAGACGGGTTTGTACATCGCGAGAAATCTGGCACATGAGGTCTCGGCCTGCAACATCGGCCGGTCCGAGCTACGCGGCCGCCTCACAGCCGCGGGTCGATCGGCTCGCTCTCCAGCGCCAGCACCGCGAACACGCATTCATGCACGCGCCGCAGCGGCTCGCGGGCGACGAAGCGCGTGAGCGCCTCGTGGCCGAGGGCGAATTCGCGCAAGGCGAGCTTGCGCTTGCCGTCGAGCTTGCGCTGGCGCAGCCGGATGATGTGCTCCGGCGCGTCATATTCCGGGCCGTAGATGATGCGCAGATATTCTGACCCGCGCACCTTCAATGCCGGCTGGATCAGGCCTTTCGGCCCGCGCGCGACGACGTTTCTGGGCTTCACCACCATGCCTTCACCGCCCTTCGCTGTGATCTCCTCCCACCACGCGATCGCAGCGTCGACTGCGGCCTCGTCGGCCAGCGCCACGGTCCGCCATTGCGTGCGGGTGACGACTGACGTCGAGACGGCGGCCAGCCGGTCGGCGAGGCCCATGTGCCAGACGTGGTCCTGGTCGAACCAGACCCGGCCTTCGCTGGCGAGCAAATGGAACGGCGCGATCTTCAGATCATGGACACCCGTGACCGGCCAGACATAGGGTGCCCAGGCCTCGCCATAGCGCGCGGCGCGCTGCAGGCGATCACGGACGTGATCGCCGCGTGCGGCGATATCGAGGCCGCGTGCGGCGGCACGTGCCAGCGCATCGGCGGTCGCCGAGAGACCGGCGACCGATGACGCCGCGACCGGGGCATACTGGCTCTCGATCAGGCTGCCGGCCTTGGCCGACCATGGCATGATCTCGGCGTCGACCAGAACCCAGTCGGATTGCAGTTCCTGCCACAGGCCGGCATCGTCGAACGCCAGCCGCAGCCGCGTCAGCAGCGCCTCGGTCATCCCGGCGTCGTTGAAGAAGGCGCGTCCGGTCCGGGTCCAGATCGCGCCGCTCTCGTCACCGGCGACATTGAAGCGGGTCCTCGCCACGTCGGCGCTCCTGCATAGCGCGATGACCGCGCGCGAGCCCATGTGCTTCTCCTCGCACACGACCTCGCTGACGCCGCGGTCGCGGAAATGCGCGAACGCCTCCTCGGGCCGCTCCAGCCAGCCTTCGCGCGCGCTGGTCTCCGACGGCGACATCGTCGGCGGCAGATAGGCCAGCCATTGCGGGGCCAGCGCGAACCGGCTCATCACCTCCAGCGCGGCCGCCGCGTTCTCCTCGGCCACGACCACGCGGTTGAGCAAGGTGGTGTCGATCCAGCGCCGGCCGCTGACGTCGCCGATGTCGAGCAGCTGGTCGGCCTCGGCCTGCGCCGAGGCCGTGCCCGCGCGGGCGGTGAGCGGACGGACCGGCTCGCACCAGACCTGTTCGGCGTCGACGTCGACGATCTCGCGCTCCGGCCAGCGCAGCGCGGTCAGCCGGCCGCCGAACACGCAGCCGGTGTCGAGGCACAGCGTGTTGTTGACCCATTCGGCGTTGAGCACCGGCGTGTGGCCGTAGACCACGCTGGTCGGCCCGCGATAGTTCGCGGCCCAGTCGGCGCGCACGGGCAGGCCGAACTCGTCGATCTCGCCGGTGGTCTCGTCATAGAGCGCGAACTCGCGCACCGCGCCGGAGCCTCGGCCGATCATCTCCACCTTCAGCCCGGCATGGGCGACCGCCAGCCGGCCGCCATCGAGCCAGACATGGCTGCGCAGGTTGTCGAGAAACGGCGGCAGGGTGTCGCGGAAGCTGCGATCCTCGCTCGCGAGCTGATCGATCGTGGCCTGCAGGCCGTGCGCGACCGTGACCTTGCGCCCCGCCAGCCAGCGCCCGAACTTGCGGTCGTGATTGCCCTGCACGGCACAGGCGGTGCCGGCCGCGACCATGCTCATGACGATGCGCAGCACGTCGGGCGATTGCGGCCCGCGATCGACGAGGTCGCCGACGAAGACGAGCTTGCGGCCGGCAGGCGGCGTCACGCTGACCGTGCGCCGGCCCTGATCTTCGGACCATGTGACCTGATAGCCGAGCTTGACCAGCAGCGCCTGCAATTCACCGGCGCAACCATGGACGTCGCCGATGATGTCGAACGGGCCCAAGTCGTGGCGCTTGTCGGTCCACAGCGGCTGCCGAGCCATGGTTGCGGCCTCGATGCGCTCGACGCTGTCGAGCTTCCAGACCTGGCGAAAGCCCTCGCGCTGCAGGCCACCGAGGCCGCGGCGGATTTCCGAGACCATGCGCTGCACGACCGGGCCGCCGAAATTGCGCTCGGCGCGCGTCCGGTTTCTGTCGATGCAGATGTCGATGCCCGGATCGAACACGATCGCGACCGGCAGCGCATGCCATTTGCGCGCCAGCTCGATCCAGCCCTTGCGGTCGGCGGTGCGCACGTTGGTGGCATCGATCACCGCGAGCCGGCGGTGCTTCAGCCTTCGGCCGGCGATCTCGCGCACGATGTCGAAGGCATCAGTCGAGACGCTCTGATCGGTCTCGTCGTCGGCGACCAGCGCGCGGCAGTGATCCGAGGAGATCACCTCGGTGGGCAGGAAATGCTTCGCGGCGAAGGTCGACTTGCCGGAGCCGGTCGAGCCGATCAGCACGACCAGTGAGAAGTCGGGGATGTCGATGTTCATGAGATACTCAGCGGGTGAAGACGGCCATCTGGGTCGGGGCGCCCAGGGTCTCGTCGTGATGGCCGATGCCGGAGACGGCGACTTGATAGTTGAAGCTTGCGCTGATCCGCTCGGCCCAGGCGGCGAACTCGGCACGGCTCCACTCGAAGCGGTGGTCGCGGTGGCGGAACTGGCCGGCGGGCAGGCTCGGAAACAGCGCGTTGTGGTCGGCGTTCGGCGTGGTCACGATCACGGCGCGCGGACGCGCGGCGCCGAACACCACGCGTTCGACCAGCGGCAGCCGGTCGGGATCGAGATGCTCGATGACCTCGACCAGCGCCGCCGCATCCACGCCGGCCCAGCGGTCGTCGCGATAGGTCAGCGAGCCATGGAGCAAGGTGACGCGGCCCTCGGGCGGCCCGCCGGGCCATCCGAGCTTCAGCCGCTTGGACGCGCGCTCCAGCTCATGCGCGGCGGGATCGAGCCCGATCAGTCTGGTCACCCAGCGCTCACGCACGAGAAGCTGCAGCAGCTTGCCTTCGCCGCAGCCGAGATCGGCGATCGTCTTGGCGCCGGTCGCGCGCAGGGCGTCGACGACCACCTCCATGCGCAGATCATTGAGCCGGATCGGCCGTTCCAACGTGTCCTCGGATTCGTTGCGTGCCTCCGGCTCCAGCGCCTCGTCCTGCGTTTCAGGCGCAAGGCGTTCCAGCGCCGCGCGTGCGAGCACGCCGCGGTGGCGCAGATAGCGGCGCACGATCAGCTCCTTCGCGGGATGCGCGTCGAGCCAGCCTTCGCCGCGCTTGAGCAGCTTGTCGATCTCCTCGTCGCCGACCCAATAATGCTTGGCGTCGTCCATCACGGGGATCAGCACATAGAGATGGTTCAACAGCGCGCTGAGCCGCGCCCTGCCGCGCAGGGTGAGCCGCACGTAGCGGCTCGTCGGATCGCCCTGCGGGCCGGGCACCGGCGCAAGCTCGATAGTCCAGCCGAGCGGTTCGAACAGCTGGCGCAGCACGGCTTCGCCGCCGCGCAGGGGCAGGGGGGTGACGACGGCTTCCAGCGCAATGGCGCTGTCGGCGAGCTCCTGGCGTGAACCGCTGACGCCGTTCATCGCGGTCCGGAACGCCTTGTTGAGCGCCACCGACAGGAAGGACGATGCGGCATAGGGGCGGTCGTTGACATATTGGTCGAGGAGCCCGTCGCTGTGGCCCTTGCCGCGCACGAGCCCGATCGGGTCGACGTCGAGCACCAGCACCGCCTCGCAGCGGCGCTCGCTGGCCTCGGGATAGAAAATCAGCGCCTTGCCATAGGTGAGCTCGAGCTCATGCAGCCGGTCCGGATGCTTGTTGAGCAGGAAGCCGAGATCGGTGGCGGGCTGATGGGTGGTGGCGATGGAGAGAAACATGGCGTCACTTATTCCTACTGAGTCACAACCACCGTCATTCCGGGGCAAGGCCGAGAGGCCTTGAACCCGGAATCTCGATATTGTCTTGCGTCCATTCCTGACAATCTCGAGATTCCGGGTTCAACCGTCA
>JBARNF010000697.1:0-7945 GCA_049802835.1 Bradyrhizobium sp. | reverse complement strand
GCTCTACGCTGCGCTCGGCCTCACTCCCGCTCGGGACATCATGTTCCTGACCGGGCTCAGCCTATGGGCATTGATGGGTGCAGTCGGGTATTGGGCTTGGCTGTCCTGACGCGCGAAATCCGCGAGAGGGCTTATTCCTCTTCGTCCTGGAACTCGGCGAACATCGCGCGGGTGAGGCGCCAACCGCGACGGGAGGCGTGTTTGATCGGCTCGGCGCTGCGATGCTTGATGGGCATCGGCTTGAGCTCGTGCGCCAAGGTCGGCGGCGGCCAGTGCGCCAGATGGCTCCCGGACGCGGGGTGTGACAGGCTCAGCGGGCCGGTACCTTTTGGATCAGACGGGCGACGGGTCGTACTCATGGGATCATCTCCGACGCGACAGTCTTGTGCGAAAGCCTTGACCGAAGGTTAAGTCCATCCTGAACCGGGCCTCCGTATCGTCCCGGAATTGCGTAGCCAAGTGCCTTTGCGCCTTCCACTTAACCCTGTCGCAATCCGCAATAATTATTGAATCCTGAAAGCGCGCGGTTTTCGTTAAGACATTGCCACGCATTTGAATCTTTCTCGACGATTTGAGGACTAGCGCTGATGTGCGGAATTGTCGGCATTTTGGGACGCGGGCCGGTCGCCGAGCAATTGGTCGACTCGCTCAAGCGGCTCGAATATCGCGGTTATGACTCTGCCGGCGTCGCCACGCTGGAGGGCGGTGTCCTGGAACGCCGGCGCGCCGAAGGCAAGCTGAAGAATCTCGAAGCGAGACTGCAGGCGCAGCCGCTCAAGGGGTTCACCGGTATCGGTCACACGCGCTGGGCCACGCACGGCAAGCCGACTGAGAACAACGCCCACCCTCATGCGACCGATCGCGTCGCTGTCGTGCACAACGGCATCATCGAAAATTTCCACGAGCTGCGTGAAGCCCTTCAAAAGAAGGGCACGGTGTTTGCGACCGAGACCGACACGGAGATCGTCGTTCATCTCGTGGATGATCTGTTGAGCCAGGGCGTTGCCCCAGTCGATGCCGTGCGCGACACATTGTCGAAACTGAAGGGCGCTTTCGCACTCGGATTCATCTTTGCCGGCCACGACGATCTCCTGATCGGCGCGCGCAATGGTCCGCCGCTTGCGGTCGGCTACGGCAAAGGTGAGATGTATCTGGGGTCGGACGCCATCGCGCTCGGACCGTTCACGGACAACATCAGCTATCTCGAGGATGGCGATTGGGTCGTGCTGACGCACAAGGGCGCGACCGTCTACGATCGCGACAACGCGATCGTCGATCGTGAGATCGTCAAGCACGGCCCGACGGCGTCGCTGGTCGACAAGGCCAACTATCGCCATTTCATGGCCAAGGAGATCCACGAACAGCCGGAGGTCGTCGGCCATACGCTGGCGCGCTATGTCGACATGGGCACCGAGCGCGTGATGCTGCCGGCGCGGCTGCCGTTCGACTTCAAGGACATCCAGCGCATCTCGATCACGGCGTGCGGCACCGCGAGCTACGCCGGGTTCGTCGGCAAGTACTGGTTCGAGCGCCTCGCGCGCGTGCCCGTCGAGATCGATGTCGCCTCGGAGTTCCGCTACCGCGAGGCACCGCTGCGCAAGGGCGACCTCGCCATCTTCATCTCGCAGTCGGGCGAGACCGCGGATACGCTGGCGGCGCTGCGCTACGCGAAATCCCAGGGCGCCCATACGCTCTCCGTCGTCAACGTCCCGACCTCGACGATCGCCCGCGAAAGCGAGATCGTGATGCCGACCCTGGCCGGTCCCGAGATCGGCGTGGCCTCGACCAAGGCCTTTACCTGCCAGCTGATGGTGCTGGCAGCGCTCGCCATCGCCGCCGGCCGCGGCCGCGGCGAACTGTCGGAGGCGGACGAGACCAAGCTGGTGCATGGCCTCGTCGAGGTGCCGCGGCTGATCGCGGCGGCGCTGACGACCGAGCCGCAGATCGAGAAGCTGGCGCGCGAGATCGCGAAGTCGAAGGACGTGCTCTATCTCGGCCGCGGCACATCCTATCCGCTGGCGCTGGAGGGCGCGCTGAAGCTGAAGGAGATCTCCTATATCCATGCCGAAGGTTATGCCGCAGGCGAGCTCAAGCATGGCCCGATCGCGCTGATCGACGAAACCATGCCCGTCGTCGTTATCGCCCCTTACGACCGGGTGTTCGAAAAGACCGTGTCGAACATGCAGGAGGTCGCCGCGCGCGGCGGCAACATCATCCTGATGACCGACGCCAAGGGAGCCCAGGAGGCGACCGTGGAGTCGCTGGTGACGATCATCCTGCCCGACATGGCGGCCACGTTCACGCCGATCGTCTACGCCATCCCGGTGCAGCTGCTGGCCTATCATACGGCCGTGGTGATGGGGACCGACGTCGACCAGCCACGCAACCTCGCCAAGTCCGTCACGGTCGAGTAGGCGAGGGCGGTCGGTTCCGTCACATCCATCTTGCCATTGGATCCGAGATCCGACATCAGCAAGTGGCGATGACCCCCGGGCAGCGGATCGGTCGGTCCGCTTCGTCACGGGGAACGAGATGGCTCTCAACACCTGGCTGCTGTTCTTCGTGACGTCGGTGGGAATTTCGCTGACTCCCGGACCGAACGGCCTGCTCGCCTTGACGCATGGCGCCCTGCATGGCGGACGCAAGACGCTGTTCACGATCGCGGGCGGCCTGATCGGCTTCGTCCTCGTCATCGCGCTCTGCATGTTCGGCATCGGCGCGCTGGTCCAGTCGTCGATCACCTGGCTCGTGGTTCTGAAATGGATCGGCGGGCTCTATCTCGCCTGGCTCGGCATCAAGCTGTGGCGATCGCCGCCGGTGGCGGTCGATATCGGCAGCGAAGGCACAACCGCCAGCGGACATCAGCTGTTTCGCCAGGGCTTCCTGACCGCGGCGACCAACCCGAAATGCCTGCTGTTCTTCAGTGCCCTGTTGCCGCAATTCATCGACGCGGATCGCAGTCTTGCGATCCAATTCGGCGTCGTGGCCACCACCTATACGATCACGGAGTTCGTGACCGAGTACGCCATCGCCAGCGCGGCTGCCCGGGTTCGCCCGTGGCTTGCCCGGGTGGGACGACGCTTCAACCAGGTCTGCGGTGGCATCTTCGTGGCCGTTGGTCTGGCCCTGCCGCTGCGCAGCGCCTAGCGCAACGAATCTGACGTTTGAGGGGCCTTTGTCGCAAGCGAGAGCGGGGACAGAGGGCGCCTCCGGTCCCGCGTCGATGCCCCGACGGACCGGCCACAGGCTCGCGGCAAAGCGCGCATGTGTCGGAAAGTGGGCCTTGCGCTTCCAAAAATCTGCTAAGAGCCTTGGCTGAGATTTGATCCGACCTGGAAGTTCGCATGAGTTCCCGCGACGACGTGCCGCCCGAGACCGATCCCTTGGCCGAAGCTCTGGCCGAGACGCCCCACCATGGGTTGATGTTTCGGTTTCGCAACTATTTCCTGACCGGCCTCGTGGTGGCCGGCCCCGTTGCGATCACCCTCTACATCACCTGGTGGTTCGTGACCTGGGTGGATGGGCTGGTTCGCCCGTTCGTGCCGACCGCCTACCGCCCTGAGACCTATCTGCCGTTCGGCGTGCCGGGCTCCGGCCTGATCGTGGCCGTCGTCGGGCTCACGCTGCTGGGCTTCCTGACCGCCAACCTGATTGGACGCACGCTGGTCGACCTCGGCGAGCGGCTGCTCGGCCGCATTCCGGCGGTGCGCGCGATCTATCGCGGCCTCAAGCAGGTGTTCGAGACGCTGTTCTCGGGCAAGGGGTCGAGCCTGCGCCGCGTCGGCCTGGTCGAGTTTCCGTCACCCGGCATGTGGTCGATCGTGCTGATCTCGCAGCCGCCGAGCACGGAGGTCGCGAGCCGGCTGCCCGGCGACGAGGAGCAGATCTCGGTGTTCCTGCCCTGCGCCCCCAACCCGACCACCGGCTTCTTCTTCTATCTGCCGAAGAGCAAGATCATCGAGGTCGACATGAGCGCCGAGGACGCGGCGACCTTGATCATGTCCTGCGGTGTGGTGCAGCCCGGATCCGATCAGCAGAAGAAGGTCGCGGCGCTTGCCAACATGGCCAACGCCGCGCGTCTTGCCAATTCGGACGCTGGGTCTCCATCCCAGCTTCAGCCGGAACCGGCCAAGGTCGATTAGGACGCCGTTGCCGGTTCGGGCACGAACACGCGAAGGCGATGCCCGTCGGGGTCGAGCGCCACGAACGTCGTGCCGAAATCCATCCGTGTCGGCCCTTGCACGATCGGCAGGCCGCGGGCCTTCCAGTCGCCGTGGAGCGTCTCGACCTCGCCGGCATCCGCAACCGTGAACGCGACCTCGCTGGCGCCCGGGGCGCCAGTCGCGGCTGGTTCGACCGTGTGCCGCGACCACAACCCCAGCATGACGCCCTCGCGCAGCGGCAGCATCGCAAAGGTCGGCGACTGCTCGATGATGGGCCGGCCGAGCAGGTCTGCATAGAAGGCCGCGCTGTCCGGCGGATTGTCGACATAGAGGATCAGGAAGGCGAAGTCGGGCATCGTCGTTCTCCCGTGACGGCGCCGGCGGCGCCGCATCGGCAGCACGATTAGCCGGGCCCCCTGCCAGATTCTGTCAGCAGTCTACGACCCGTCGCGCCCTCCGGACCCGGTGCGCCGAGCGAGCCGACGTGCGCAGAGCGGCGTTTCGCGCTGCACGATGATGCCTCAAAGGCACAGCTACGTCCGCTGTCGTCTCTACAACCGGAAGGCGGTGGTCTTCGGATCGGCCATCATGGAAACATCGGGCAAACAAATGTAAGGCCTTGGGGAGGCGCGTAATGGGACCTGTGAGCAGGAAGACGTTGTTGTGCGCAATCGCTCTGTCGGGAGCATGGTTGCAGCTGATAGGGCCGGCTTCGGCGCAGACGAACTACACGCGCATTCAGGCCTTTGGTGACAGCTACGCCGACATCGGCAACCTCTGGACCTTCACCGGCGGTGCCGGCAAGCTGCCGCTCTATCCCACGGGCCGCTTCAGCGGCGGCACCAATTTCGTCGACACGACCTCGGCGCTGCTCGGCATTCCCCAGCTCAACTACGCGATCGGCGGCGCCATGGCCGGCAGCACCAATGTGGTCGCGCCCGGCATTCCCGGCTTCTTCCAGGAATGGAGCGGACTGACCGGGTTCTCGGGCAAGATCGCGTCGACCGACCTGGTCGAGCTGTCGGTCGGAGGCAACGACGCGCGGGCCTACTACCGTGCCGGCGGCTCGCTCGCGGGTGCGCCCACTGCAGCGGGCGTCACCGCGCAGCAGGCGATGGCCGGCGTCAACGCGCTGGTCGGGGATGGCGCGCGCACGATCGTGTTCACGGTCGGCGACGTCAGCACGCTGCCGGAGGCTATCGGCAATGCCAATGCGGCGGCTGGCGCGGCCTACAGCAAGACCTACAACAGCCTGATGCAGGCCTCGCTGGCGGGCGTGGCAAGGTCGGGCGTGCGCGTCGAATATGTCGACACCGGACTGGTGGGGACGCTGATCCAGGCCAATCCCTCGCGTTATGGCTTCACAGGTTTCGCCTGCACGGCAGCCTGCATCGGCAATCCGGCGCTGCAGAAACAGTATCTGTTCTATGTCGACGGCGTGCACCTGACCTCGCACGGCTTCGAGGTGCTGGGGCAGTACATCGTCAACCGCCTGAACGCGCCGCTGACCTTCGCGCCGCAGGGCGAGGTGGCGTCGATCACGGCGATGGGCTTCGCCTCGACCCTGTTCGGCAAGCTCGACCTGTTCCGCGAGACCGCGGGCTTCGCGCCGTCGACGATGAATTCCTTTGCCGCCGTGACCAAGGCGCCTTACGCCAAGTCACCTTACGCCAAGGCGCCGCCGCTCGCAGCCGTCAGTCCGTGGTCGTTCTACATGCAGGGCAATGGCGGCATCAGCGACCGCCAGGGCAACGTTGCCTCCAACGGCTTCAATCTCGACAGCGTCGGCGGCACCATCGGCGTCGAGTACCGGCTGTCGCCGAACGCCTTCATCGGCACCGCGTTCGACTATTCCAATCCGAAGGCGCGGCTGTTCAACAACGCCGGCACCACCGACGCGAACTCCTATCAGTTCGGCCTCTACGGCGCCTGGGTGAGCCGCAACCTGTTTGCGGAAGGCCTCGCGACGATCGGTCACCAGGACTATCGCAACACGCGGCCGGGCGTGGTCGATACCATCACCTCGAACCCGGGCGGCACGACCTTCGTCGCGGCCGGCAAGGCCGGCTATCTGTTCGACGCCGGCACGGCCAAGCTCGGCCCGATCGGCGGACTGACCTATGCCCGCGCCCGCGTCGACGGCTTCACCGAGACCGGCGATCCGGCGCTGGCGCTGACGGTCGGGTCGCAGACCGCCGAGACGCTGATCGGCAGCGTTGGCGTGCAGCTGCGGACGCCGTTCCAGCTGCAGGGCGCGACCATCCATCCCTATCTGAACCTGACGCTCGATGACGACATCATCGGCAATGGCCGCATCGTGCAGTACAGCGCGACCTCGGCGCCACTGATCGTCAACAACTGGACGATCCCGAACGGCACGTCGCACAACGTCTATGGGCGGGTGAGCGCCGGCGTGGTGGCGCCGGTCTGGAGCAATTTGGCGCTGACCGCCAACGTGTCGCGCACGATCGGGCGCACCGGCGGCGACGATTTCTTCGGCACCGGGGGGCTCAAGATCTCGTTCTGAGGTCAGCCGTCGCGGCGGTTCTGGGGGCGCTGCTGCGACGGCGGACGCGAGGGCAGCTCGGAAGAGCTGCCCTTCGCTTTCGTGGGTTCAACAATCGCGTCCGATGCGCATAGTGTTCGATCTCTGTCCGGACCCGGAGCTCGACACATGATCCCCAGCATCGCCGTCATCGCGCCCGGCGCCATGGGCAGCGCCATCGCCGCCCGTCTCGCCGAACATGGCTGCAAGGTGCTGACCGCGCTCGACGGACGGAGTGCGACGACGCGGGCGAGGGCGGCCGCTTCCGGCATGACCGCGGCCAGCGAGGCTGAGATCGCCGGTGCCGACATCATCCTGTCGATCGTGCCGCCGGGCGAGGCGGTGGCGTTGGCCGAGCATTTGGCCACGCTGATCAACCGCAGTGCCAAGAAGCCGGTCGTCGTCGACTGCAACGCCGTCAACGTCGAGACCATCAGGACGATCGCGGACATCGTGCTGTCATCAGGCGCCCGCTTCGTCGATGCCGCCATCATCGGCCTGCCGCCGAAGCCTGGAACGACAGGCCCGGCGTTCTATGTCAGCGGCGAGGCGGTGGCCGACGTCGCCGTGCTGGGTGAGCTCGGGCTCGATCTGCGCCGGATCGAAGGGCCGATCGGAGCGGCCTCGGCGCTGAAGATGTCCTATGCCGGCATCAACAAGGGACTGACGGGGCTCGGCGCGGCCATGGTGCTTGCGGCGACACGCGCTGGCGCCGCCGACGCGCTGCGTGACGAGCTAGCGCTGAGCCTGCCGCACGTCCAGGCGCGTCTCGCCACTGCCTTGCCGGACATGCTGCCGAAGGCCTACCGCTGGGTCGCCGAGATGCGCGAGATCGCGGGTTTCCTCGGCGACGATCATCCGGCGGCGCTGATCTACGAAGGCTTCGCGCGGCTGTTCGAGCACATCGAGGCGGATGTGCAGGACGAGGGGACCGATGCGGCGCAGCTGGTGGCGTTCGCCGAGAGCTGCAAGGCGAAGACGTAAGCCTCTCCAAGCGATGAATCTGTAGGGTGGGCAAAGCCGCACCGCGCATCGCGCGGTGAGGCGTGCCCACCATTTTTCTACGCGCGTTGCTCAAAGCGGTGGGCACGCGCCGCCTTCGGCGTCGCTTTGCCCACCCTCATATGGGGTCTTGTGAGTCAAGTCTCGTTTGATAGGTCGGGTTGTTTTTTTTTCGATGGGCCGTTCGTTCCTTGAGGCGGTGTGTTCGGTGGAGCAAAGCCGACGTCCGCGCGCT
>JBARNF010000696.1:0-9718 GCA_049802835.1 Bradyrhizobium sp. | reverse complement strand
GAGATCACGCTCGACGGCGAGACGCCGACGGAGGAGGAGGTGCAGGACCTCATCGGCTTCATCAATCGCACCTCGCCGGGCCGCATCTGCGCCAGCGCCGAGATCGCCAAGGTCTATGCCGCAGGCGAATCGTTCCGCGACCGCGCCGCCGGCTTCCTGGTCATCCCGATCTCGCGCACCCCGCGCGACTGTCTGATCTTCTTTCGGCGCGAGGTGCTGCGCTCGGTCAATTGGGCCGGCGATCCCGACAAGACCTATTCCGAGGGCCCGCTCGGCGCCCGGCTCACGCCGCGCAAGAGCTTCGAGCTGTGGCAGCAGACGGTGGCCGGCCAGTCGAAGCCATGGTCGGCGGCGGATCTGCGCATCGCAGAGAGCCTCCGCGTCACCCTGCTCGAAGTGATCCTGCAGCTGTCGGAGCTCGCCGCACGCGAGCGTCGCGGCGCCGAGGAGCGGCAGGAGCTCATGATCGCCGAGCTCAATCACCGCGTCCGCAACATCCTCAGCCTCGTGCGCGGCCTGGTGACGCAGAGCAAGGACAGCTCGACCTCCATCGAGGACTTCGCGTCGTTGCTCGGCGGTCGCATCCAGGCGCTGGCGCGTGCCCACGACCAGATCACCAATCTCAACTGGGCGCCCGTCGCGCTCCGCTCGCTGCTGGAATCGGAAGCCGGCGCGTATCTCGGCTCGCGGGCAGGCCGTGTGCGGATGGAAGGACCTGACGTCGCGCTCGACCCCAAGGCGTTTGCGACGCTGGCGCTCGTCGTGCACGAGATGATGACCAACTCAGCGAAATATGGTGCGCTCGCCGACTCGACCGGGCAGGTCCAGGTCGTGTGGCGACTCGATCCCGGCGCGAGCCTCGTCATCGACTGGAAGGAGAGCGGCGGCCCACCGGTGCAGCCGCCGTCGCGACGCGGCTTCGGCACCACGATCATCGAGCGTTCGGTGCCGTTCGACCTCAAGGGCGACGCCGAGATCCGCTTCGATCTGCTCGGCGTTCAGGCGCGTTTCCTGATTCCCGCCAACTTCGTTCAGGTGGTGCCGGCCATGACCGGCGCGCTTTCTCATGCGGCGCATAGGCAGGAGCAGACACGGCGTCTCTCCGGCAGCGCGCTGATCGTCGAGGACAATCTGATCATCGCGATGGGCGCCGAGGTGATCCTGCTCGAACTGGGCGCGCGCCACGTCGACACTGCTGCATCGGTCAATCAGGCGTTCAAGGCGATCGAGCGTGCGACCCCGAGCTTCGCGCTGCTCGACATCAATCTTGGCGCGGAAAGCAGCTTGCCGGTAGGGCACAAGCTGAAGGAGCTCGGCGTTCCCTTCATGTTCGCGACCGGCTACGGCGAGCGCGCGCCGATCCCGGCCGAATTGTCGGATGCGCCGGTGATTCAGAAACCATACACGCGCGAGCTGGTCGAGAAGGCGCTGACGAAGATCAAGTGAGTCGTGCGCGTAGAGGCGTCCGGCTTCGCGCCCTGCGGTGATCGGCATGCATAATTTCAGTCTGAGGTTTTCTCACATCCGCGTGTAGTCCCGAACAAGACGACATGCCGTTCGCGCCGTATCGATGCGTATTTCAGCTGTTGCCGCGACAAAACAGCACGAGAAAATTAGAACGCATCCAAAGGACACCGCCGTTCTAACATTGTTTCGACAAATGGAACCTCCGCAGCCTTATTCCGAACGAAGTCATCGCCGAAACGGCGCATCGGGGGCGCGTTAAATCGTCGGAGGTCTGATGACGAATCGAACGACGAGTTTGTTGCCGTGCGTTGCTGTCGCCGTGCTGGCGGGAGCGGCTGCGGTGACAATCGAGTTTACACCGGCATCGGCTGCTGACGAGTGTCTGACGAAGCCGAAGGAGACACCGGCGGGGAAGCATTGGTTCTATCGCATCGATCGTGCGACGAAGAAGCAGTGCTGGTACCTGCGCGACGACGATCGCGCGGCGCAAGGTGCATCGCTCGTCACGCGAAAGCTGGCTTCGGAGAAGGAGCGGGCGAAGCTCTCGTCGTCAGCCGCCGATGCGCATGCCGAATTCCAATCGGCTGCGAGCCCGACCGGCGATGATGTGAAGGTCGCTGGGTCGACGCCGCCGACATCCGCCTCGCCGCCGGTCACCGGCTTCCCGCCCGTGGCTGCGTTTCCGGCGCCAGCTGTACCGGCCGTCACTCCGCCGGTGGCGTCGGCGCCCGCCGTGTCGCCGCCCCATACTGTCGATTCTGCGGCGAGCGACTCCGCGGTGGCGGCGCGTTGGCCCGATTCATCCGGCACGCTCCAGACGTCCGCCGAGCCGACGCCTCGTGCCTCCTCCTACACGCTCGCCGCTGCGTCCGCCGATGCCGCGCCGGCGGAGACGGCGGCGCCGGTCGCGCCGGCTCCGATTGCGGCTGACTCGCAGCTGACCGCTGCGGCCAACAGCGCCAGCGACGACGCAGCCCGGACAAGGCTGTTCGCCTTCCTCGGCGCGGTCGCTATCGCTGGCTTCTCGATCAGCGTTCTGCTCGCCCGCGCCCGTGCAAAGCGGCAGCTTCACATCGAGCCTGCTCTCGCGCGGCGCGTGACCCGATGGCCGGTCGAACCGGAGCTCGATCGCATGCACCTGCCACCCGTGGAGAGCTGCTACCCTGGGCTTGCTCCGCGCCGGGAAGCGCGGTCGCAGCCGGCGTCGCGGGTTTCGGTCGTGCCGCGCGACGATGTCCGCTATGACGAGCAGTATGAGGTCGAAGACCTGCTGGCGCGTTATTCGGGACAGGCGCGCCCCAGATCGTGACGAGTCAGGCGGTCATTTCGGAGCGGACCGCGGCGCGCAATTCGTCGATCAGCTTCAGGCCGCCCTTCGTCTCGACGTGCCAGAACGTCCAGCCGTTGCAGGCCGGCAGCCCCTGGGCCACCGCACCGATCCGGTGGATCGAGCCGACCTTGTCGCCCAGCATGATGGCGCCATCGGCGCGCACCAGCGCGCCGTGTCGCCGCTTGGAATCCACGAGCTTGGCGCCAGGCGAGATCATGCCGCGCTCGATCAGTTCGGAGAAGGCGACACGCGGCGCCTCGCGCGCGGTCATGAATGGCGCGAGCGTGGCCTCGGGCAGCGGTTCGACGGCGGCGATGCGCCGTTCCGCAGCATCAGCATAAGTCTTGTCGCGCTCGAATCCGACATAACGGCGGCCGAGGCGTTTTGCCACAGCGCCGGTGGTGCCGGTGCCGTTGAACGGATCGATCACCAGATCCCCGGGCTTCGAGGATGACAGCAACACCCGCGCCAGCAGGCCTTCCGGCTTCTGTGTCGGATGAACCTTCTTGCCGTCCCCGTCCTTGAGGCGCTCCTCGCCGGTGCACAGCGGAATCAGCCAGTCCGACCGCGCCTGCACGTCCTCATTGGCGGCCTTCAGCGTCTCGTAGTTGAAGGTGTAGCCCTTCGCCTTCTCGTCACGCGCCGCCCAGATCATCGTCTCGTGGGCGTTGGTGAAGCGACGGCCGCGGAAGTTCGGCATCGGGTTGGACTTGCGCCACACGATGTCGTTCAGGATCCAGAAGCCGAGATCCTGCATGATCGCGCCGACGCGGAAGATGTTGTGATAGGAGCCGATCACCCAGATCGTCGCGCTCGGCTTCATCAGCCGCCGCGCGGCGAGCAGCCAGGCGCGCGTGAAGTCGTCGTAAGCGGCGAACGAGGAGAACTTGTCCCAATCGTCATTGACCGCATCGACCTGCGATTCGTCGGGACGCTTGAGCTCACCCTTGAGCTGCAGATTGTAGGGAGGATCTGCAAACACCAGGTCGACCGATGCGCCTGGCAGCTTGGACATCTCGGCGACGCAGTCGCCGACGATGATTCGTTGCTCTTCGAGGGTCTGAAATTTAGTGCGGGGCGCCCTTGCAGACGCCCCGCGACGCGACTCTACCATGACTCAAGAACTCTGACTCAGGCGACGCTGTCGGCGACGCGGGACCTAACAACCGACTGGCGTCACATTGACCCGGCAAAGTAAAAATGGACTTAACCGGGAAAATTTTTCGCATCGATGCGCGGTCCTTCATCACGCGTTGTGACGATGAAGTCCGGCGTGCTTGCGATCGGCGTTCTTGCGCAACACGGCGATTGTGATGGGTTTTTCGCTCCCGTTGCGCGGACGCTGTTGGGCGGGGTGCGGCGCGCGCGCCGGTTTTTCCGGCGGCGCTAGGCAAAACTTGCCGGGCGGGCTATTGATTAACAGTGTGGAAATTTTACCTGTTTGCCGGGTTAGGCATTTCGCGCAGAGCCGCGCAGGATCATGAGGAAAGGCCGCCATGCGTTACGATGATTTCCGTCGCAGCGACGACATCGACGACCGTCGCGACGAAGGCGGCGGGATGGGCGGCGGTATGGGTCTGCCGATCGGCGGCGGCGGGCTCGGCATCGGCACCATCATCGTGCTCGGCCTGATCGGCTACGCCTTCGGCATCGATCCGCGCATCCTGATCGGCGGCGCTGAGATGTTGAACCATGGCAGCGCGCCGTCCTATCAGGCGGATCGCCGGTCGCCCGGCAAGACCGGCGCGCCGAAGGACGAGATGGGCGACATGATCTCCGGCGTTCTCGGCGAGATCGACGACCGCTGGAGCGAGATCTTCCAGGCCAGCGGCCAGAGCTACACCGGACCGAAGATCGTGCTGTTCCGCAACAGCACCAATGGCGGCCGCTGCGGCATGGCGCAGTCGGCGATGGGGCCGTTCTATTGTCCGCCGGACCGGCAGATCTTTCTCGACACCGGCTTCTTCCGCGAGGTCGAGACGCGCTTCCGCGGCTGCTCGGGCAGCGCCTGCAAGTTCACGGCGGCCTACATCATCGCGCATGAGGCCGGACACCACATCCAGAACCTGCTCGGCATCCTGCCGCGCGTGACGCGGCTGCAGCAGCAGTCGGGCAGCAAGGCTGAAGCCAACGCGCTGCAGGTCAAGGTCGAGCTGCAGGCCGACTGCCTGTCCGGCGTCTGGGTCAACCGCGAGGCCAAGAAGCGCCCGGGCTTCCTCGAAGAGGGGGACATCGATTCCGCGCTCACGACCGCGTCGGCGATCGGCGACGACACCTTGCAGCGGCAGGCGACCGGACGCGTGGTGCCGGATTCGTTCACACACGGCTCAGCGGCGCAGCGCAAGCGCTGGTTCATGGTCGGCTATCAGCAGGGCACGGTGCAGGCCTGCAATACGTTCGGCGCGAATTCGCTGTAAGGAGTGGTGGGATGGCGATCGACGAGAGCAAGAGCTTCGTTCCGCTCAACATCGCCGTGCTGACGGTGTCCGACACGCGCGCGCTCGCCGACGACAAGTCGGGGACGACCTTGAGTGACCGCCTGACCTCCGCCGGCCACAAGCTGGCGGCACGCGAGATCGTCACCGACGACGTGGACAAGATTCGCGCCGTGGTGAGGTCGTGGATCGCCGATCCCGGCGTCGACGTCGTGATCACCACCGGCGGCACCGGTTTTACCGGCCGTGACGTGACGCCTGAGGCGATCGAGCCGCTGTTCGAGAAGCGCATGGACGGCTTCTCGATCGCCTTCCACATGCTGAGCCATGCCAAGATCGGCACGTCGACGATCCAGAGCCGGGCCACCGCGGGCGTGGCCGGTGCGACCTACATCTTCTGCCTGCCCGGATCGCCCGGCGCCTGCCGCGACGCCTGGGACGGCATCCTCGCCGCCCAGCTCGACTATCGGACGCGTCCGTGCAATTTCGTCGAGATCATGCCGCGTCTCGACGAACATCTGCGGCGGCCCAAGGCCCAGGGCGCGACGGCTTAGCGCGACAGGGCGACGACGCGACTCGCGCCTCAGTCGCGCGTCACTTCGTCGGCACGATCTCGAATGCCCCGCCCCCTTCGATCGCCGCGCCGACGAGGCCACCGACCATGCTGGCCGCGAAATTTTTCCCGCGGGGGCCGACGACCATCCGATAGGTCTTTCCCGGCACTGCGGTGAAACGAATGCTCGACGAGCCCGGCGACGACCAGGTCGACACGGTGATGGCAGTGGGGCCTGGGGCGATCTGGCCGTTATAGTTTTCGCCGCGGCCGAGACTCGCCACCTTGGCGCCGTTGATCTCGATGGCGGCCGGCGCTGCCAGATAGAGGAAATCATTCGTGCGCGTAATTGCGACCGTCGTGCGGCCCTTTGGCGCGGCGTGCGCCGCCATGCCGCCTGCGCCCTCGATTCCCAATAGGCCAGCAAGTGCAAGAAGCACGGCAAGCTTCGATCGACACGTCAAACTGATCACTGACGACACCCTCTCTGTTTCGGCGAATACTACCGAAGAGCGGGAGCTCCGCAATCAGCGCGTTCAGCGTGTTGCAGAGGTGGGGTGAGGCTACTGCGGGTTGTCGCGACGTCGCGATCGGGGGAGCCTGCGCAAGCTACAGCTCGAGCTCCCACGTCTCGCCAATCAGCTCGACGCCGAAGGAGGCATGCGGCTGCTCCGCGATCTTGCGAAAGCCGGCGCGGGCGTAGATGTCGCGCGCCGCCGTGAGGATGCTCTGCGTCCACAGCACGACCTTCTTGTAGCTCTTCTCGCGGGCGAAGCGGAGGCATTGGTCGGTCAGGGCGCGGCCGGCGCCGAGTCCGCGCGCGTTCTTTTCCACCAGCAGCAGCCGCAGCTTGGCGACCTCGTCGGTGCTCCTGACCAGGAAGATCGAGCCCACGGGTTCGCCAGCGACCTCGGCGATCCAGCAATGTTCGCGTGCCGGATCGAAGCCCTTGATGAACTGCGCGCCGATTTCGGCCACCAGCGCCTCGAACGAGATATCCCAGCCATATTCCTCGGCGTAGACCGCGCCGTGGCGCGAGATCACCCAGCCGATGTCGCCGGGGCGGTGGCTGCGCAGGAGGACGGGAGATCGTGCCTGCGCCGGCGGCTCCAGCACGCTTTCGATCGTCGTCATCGCGCCGACCAGCCTCTCGCGAGCCGGCTGTGGCAGCGTGTCCAGCATCGCCGCGACTTCCTTCTGCGAGCTGCGATCGAGCCGGGCGAACGCCTGACGTCCCTTTGCGGTGAGGCCCAGCTGCTGCTGCCGTCGATCGGACGGCAAGGGCGTGCGGCTGATCAGTCCATTGTCGTCGAAGCTCTGCACGATGCGGCTGAGATAGCCGGCGTCGAGCCCGAGCGAGAGCCCGATCTCCTTGGCGGAAACGGCCTCGCGGTGGGCCAGCTCGTAGAGCACGCGCGCTTCAGCGAGCGAGAAGGGGCTGTCGAGCAGATGCTGATCGAGCGCGCCGAGCTTCCTCGTGTAGAAGCGATTGAACGCGCGCACGGCGGCGACCTGACTGTCGGACTGAGCATGGACCATGGGCATCTCCAATACTTGCCATTGTCAACCAATTCGTTGACTTTGGCAAGTATCTGGCGCTACACCATCACGATCCGGCTGCGCAGCATGGTGCGGGAGCGGCCGAGCTGGCGCAGCAGCCGCGTTTCGGCCCGTTTGGCGTCGGGCTTGTAGCCGCCGACCTGGCGGTAGTGATCCCTGGCGATCAGCAGCCCCTGATCTCCGAGCGGGCCGACCAATGCCCGCGTAACCGACCGCAGCCGGTCGCGCACGCTGACGGCTGCGTAAGGCGATCTGGCGTAGCGGAAGACGCCGGCCAGCGGCCGGCCGGCGGCGGATACGCTCTGCACGAACTGCATGGTCTCGTCGATCCAGCCGGGATCCAGCACCGCGCCAGCCGGCAGAAACATCAGCCAGGGGGCGCGGGCCTGTGCCGCGCCCGCCGCGAGTGCTGCGGCATGCGAGCCCTCGAACTTCATGAAATGGCAGCCGGCGACGTCGGCGACGCGCTCGATCACGCTGGAATCGGCAGAGCGGTCGACCAGCAGGACCTCGCTGACCACGCCTGCTGCCGCACCCGGCACCAGCGCGGACAGGGTGGCGACAGCGGTCTGCTCGACCCCTGCGGTCGGGATGATCACGCTCAGCATGGACCGGGCATCGTTGTTTGTAACGCCTCCGGCCTGCTTGTTATCATCTTGTCATATCCAAATCAGCCCGCTGCGCTGCGGAATTTTGCGGCAGGCCGGGCGCTCGTCCCGGCCTCCCTCGCCGTCGACCGGGGGATGCGACTTCCTGACCGCTCTACCCTTGCAGGCCTAGATGCCGGTGGCTGGCGTCGTGTTGCCGGTGCTGTACGGCCAGACCCAATCGCGGATCTCAGGCATGTCCTCGCCATGGGCGCGGATGTAGCGGCCGTGTTCGATCAGTGCATCGCGGAATTTCTGCGTCACGTGCGCAGCCGAGACGCCGCGCCCCGGCACACGTTCGATCGCCTCGATCGCGAGATGGAAGCGGTCAAGCTCGTTCAGCACCACCATGTCGAACGGCGTCGTTGTCGTGCCCTCCTCGATGAAGCCGCGCACATGCAGGCCGCTGTGGTTGGTCCGGTTGTAGGTCAGGCGATGGATGAGATGGGGATAGCCATGATAGGCGAAGATCACCGGCTTGTTCGTCGTGAACAGGCTGTCGAACTCGCGATCGCTCAATCCGTGCGGATGTTCCTCCTTCGGCTGCAGGGTCATGAGGTCCACGACATTGACGACCCGGATCTTCAGGTCGGGCAATTCCTTGCGCAGGAGATCGACGGCCGCGAGCGTCTCCAGCGTCGGAACGTCGCCGGCGCACGCCATCACCACATCAGGCTCCTCGCCGGCCGGCTCGGTGCCGGCCCATGACCAGATGCCGATCCCGGCGTCGCAATGCGTGGCGGCGTCCTGCATCGACAGCCATTGCAGCGAGGGTTGCTTGCCGGCAACGATCACGTTGATGCGGTCGTAGGTACGCAGGCAATGGTCGGCGATCCACAACAGCGTGTTGGCGTCCGGCGGGAAGTAGATGCGGACGATGTCCGCCTTCTTGTTGGCGACGAAGTCGACGAAGCCGGGATCCTGATGGCTGAAGCCGTTATGGTCCTGCCGCCAGACATGCGACGTGAGCAGGTAGTTCAGCGACGCGATCGGTCGCCGCCACGGCAGCTCACGCGACACTTTCAGCCATTTGGCGTGCTGATTGAACATCGAATCGACGATGTGGATGAAGGCTTCGTAGCACGAGAAGAGGCCATGGCGACCGGTGAGGAGGTAACCTTCGAGCCAGCCCTGGCAGAGGTGCTCGCTCAGTACTTCCATGACGCGGCCGTCACGGGCGAGGTGAACGTCGTAAGGCTCGATGCCTTCCATCCAGACCCGCTCGGTCACCTCGAACACCGCGTCGAGCCGGTTCGACGCCGTTTCGTCCGGGCCCATGATGCGGAAGTTGCGGCGGTCGGCGTTGAGTCTGATGACGTCGCGCAGCAACTTGCCGAGTTCACGCGTCGCCTCTGCGATGGTCTTGCCGGGGGAGGGGACCTCGACGGCGAAGGCGCGGTAGTCGGGCAGCTTGAGCTCGCGCTTGAGCAGGCCGCCATTGGCGTGCGGATTGGCGCCCATGCGCCGCGCGCCCGTGGGCGCCAAGGCCTGCAGCTCCGGCACGAGCCGGCCCTGTGCATCGAACAGCGTCTCGGGCTCGTAGCTCTTCATCCAGGCCTCGAGCAGTGCGAGGTGCCCGGGGTTGCCGCGCGGATTGGCGATCGGCACCTGATGGGCGCGCCAGAAGCCTTCGACCTTGAGGCCGTCGACCTCCTTCGGCCCGGTCCAGCCTTTTGGGCTGCGCAGCACGATCATGGGCCATCTCGGGCGTTCGATCGCCGCATCC
>JBARNF010000695.1:0-1536 GCA_049802835.1 Bradyrhizobium sp. | reverse complement strand
ATCGTACGTCGCGCAAGGCGGCAACCGCATCGGCCCATTCACCGGCACCAAGATCGACGATGTTATCGGTCAGCCCTTCGATCGGCGGTTTGCGGCGCAACGCCTCCAGGCATTCGGCACTCGCGCGACGATCGAACAGGCCGATCATCGCCATGATGGCCGAGAGGATGGGCTCCTCCTTCAGCCATTCGTCCTGATAAGCCTGCATCACCCGCCGGGCGTGACCATGGCCGCGGACATCGACCTTCTGCATCAAGGGCCCGATACGATCGCGCTGGCGGATGTCGCCTTTGAATCGGCGCGCGACGAAGCTCGCCAGCAGGCTCAGCGCAAGCGCATGGCCCTCGAAGTCATGCGCTGCTTCGCGCAGTTGCCTGTCCGTCCCCACGACCCCGTTGTCTCTGAGCAGCGCCGCACCGGCATCATCCGACAGTGTGTTCAGATCGATCACGTGCGACGGGCCCGGCCGACGGTCGGTTCGGCGAAACTTTTCGATGTCCCGGATTTCGAGGCGGCTCGTCAGCACGACGAGGCCGTGCGCCGTGGAGGGCGGCGTCATCGCAAAGCCGCGCAGCAAGGCCCGCAAGCCCGGGTCCTTGAGCAATCCTTCCTGCTCGCCCGGCCCGTGTTGCAGCGGCTCGATGCCGTCGAGCACCAGCAGCATCCGGCGGGACGCGAGCGCGCACGCCAGCGCCTCACCCTTGGCGGTGGCGTTCGCGGCGACGCCGGTGATGCCGAGCCTCGCCAGCGCCCAGTCGAAAAATACGTCCGCCGAGGTCGCGCGCTCTTTCGTGCCCTGGCTATAGAACGACCAGCCCAGCACGGCGTCGGCGTTGCGATAGTCTTCCTGCCGGAGCCGCAGAAGCCATTCGTTGACGAGGGACGTCTTGCCTGCCCCGCCCCACGCGATCAGCGAAATGATGTTTGTTTGCTGGTCGAACCAGGCCTCGTCGAGTGCGGTCAGCTCGTCGTCACGACCGACCAAATTCTTGTAGGGCGTGTCAGGCAGGCGGCTGTAGTCGATGATGCGAGTGCCAGGAGCCGCAGGCGAAGGCTGCGGGGGCGCCGGAATCCCGGAGGCATCGATCGGCGAAGCAATCTGCTTTTCGATTTGCCCCACGATCGTTGCCATTTCCCGGTCGCGCTCGGGCTCTGGCAATTCAGAGAGCGCCTTTCCGTCTTTCGGCCTGCGGTTGGCGTCGTCCAGCCACCAGAAGCCATCCAGATGGCATGGAGTGACCACGATCGGGCAGAAGCGCGCCTGCCCGGCCTGCCAGCGCGGCAGAATGCGCGGGACTTCCGTCTCTCTGATGTATTTCGAGCCGAGCGAGTGACGCGACACCAGCAGGATGAAGACCTTGCACGCGTCGATCGCCGAATTGATGTCGCCCTTCCAGTCGTCGCCGATCTGAAGCGTATTGTCGTCCCAGATGGTCACAAGGCCGAGGCCCGCGAGCGAGCCGAAATGCGAGCGCACATATTCGAGCTGCGCCGGGTCCTTGTGGCTGTAGCTGATGAAGACGACCGGCTGTTTGG
>JBARNF010000694.1:0-8321 GCA_049802835.1 Bradyrhizobium sp. | reverse complement strand
TCGATCGTGATGTGGCCGACACCGGGAACCGCCTGGACGTCGACATTTTCGAGCTTGCCGTGGAAGCCGTCGTCGCGGCGGACCGGCTCGCCGGCTCCGCTGGCGATGTAGAAATTGATGTAGCGTTCAGCATTGCCACCGACGAGCTTGGTCTTGAACACCGAATCCAGACCGATCGCGAGCTTCACGGGGACGCCGAGCTGGCCGAGCTTGTTGATCATGTCCGGCAGCGCGGTGGCGCCCGACGAATGCCCGACCAGAATGACGGTCTTGATCCGGCCGGCCCGGTAGGCGGCGGCCGCCTCGTCGGCGAGCGACGACCACGACACGAAATTGGCGACCGTGTTCGGGATGCCCTGGCTGTCCAGCTTGGCGGCGATGTCGTCGAGCCCGAGCGAGAAGATGTTGAGCACGCCGCGCAGGAGATAGACGTGCGTCGTGCTGGCCGCATTCGCGGCAGCCGCGCTCGGCGCGGCGCGGACTGATCCAGTGCCGAGCGGCAAGGCCAGCGCGAGGGCCAGCGCCAGGGCGCCGAGCCGGCGAGCCATGGCGGCATGCCTGGAAAGGGTGCGAACGGTGCGGCTTGATGGCGTCATCGGTCCTTCTCCACGGCGGAAATGTCGAGACGGCGCGAACCGTAGCCGAGAAGCTCGCAGACGCAACATCGTCTCACGTCGCATCACGCACTCATCCCGCAGACGTGGCCGCGCAGCAACACTCGCCATGATCAGCCTTGGAAAAGCCTTTCAATGGTCACGATCGGCGTTGCCACTCCGATTGCAGGAGCGCACCGCCATTCCTATCTGAGCCTTCCCCCGCGACCGCGGATTGCTCACCGCGCTCCTTTCTCAAATCCCGTTGAATCCCGTCGTATGGCTCCCGTCATTTCCGTTTCCGGCCTGTCGAAAACCTATCGATCGGGCTTCACCTCGCTCAACAACGTCAATCTCGCGATCGAGCGCGGCGAGATCTTCGCGCTGCTCGGCCCCAACGGCGCCGGCAAGACGACGCTGATCAGCATCATCTGCGGCATCGTGAACTTGTCGTCCGGCAAGGTCTCGGTCGGCGGTCACGACATCAACGGCGACTATCGTGCGGCCCGGTCCCTGATCGGGCTGGTGCCCCAGGAGCTGCATACTGATTCGTTCGAGAGCGTGTGGGCCACCGTCAGCTTCAGCCGGGGCCTGTTCGGCAAGCCGAAGAACCCCGAGCTGATCGAGAAGATCCTCAAGGACCTGTCGCTCTGGGACAAGAAGGACGCCAAGATCATCACGCTCTCCGGCGGCATGAAGCGCCGGGTGATGATCGCCAAGGCGCTGTCGC
This sequence comes from Bradyrhizobium sp., assembly GCA_049802835.1. GTDB lineage: Bacteria > Pseudomonadota > Alphaproteobacteria > Rhizobiales > Xanthobacteraceae > Bradyrhizobium. The sequence continues at coordinate 6,998 of JBARNF010000694.1, read as the reverse complement.
ACGAACCACAGGTGCTGTTTCTGGACGAGCCGACCGCGGGCGTCGACGTCGAGCTGCGCAAGGGCATGTGGGACATCGTGCGCGAGCTCAAGGCCGCCGGCGTCACCATCATTCTCACCACGCACTATATCGAGGAGGCCGAGGAGATGGCCGACCGCGTCGGCGTCATCAACAAGGGCGAGATCATCCTGGTCGAGGACAAGGCCAGACTGATGGACAAGCTCGGCAGGAAGCGGCTCAGCCTGCATCTGCAGCACAGAATCGATACCGTTCCGGAGGTGCTCGCGCCCTATCATCTCGCATTGTCCGACGACGGCTGGCGGCTCGCTTACGACTACGACACCAAGGGCGAGCGTACCGGCATCACCAGCCTGCTTGGCGATCTCAGGGCGGCCGGCATCCGTTTCGTCGACCTCGAGACCAAACAATCATCCCTGGAAGACATCTTCGTGAGCTTGGTGCGGCAATGAATCTTCGGGCAGTCGGCGCGATCTACAAATTCGAGATGGCGCGCACATGGCGCACGATCCTGCAGAGCATCGTGTCGCCGGTGGTGTCGACCTCGCTCTATTTCGTCGTGTTCGGAGCGGCGATCGGCTCGCGCATCAGCCAGGTCGAAGGCGTCAGCTACGGCACCTTCATCGTGCCGGGACTGGTGATGCTGTCGGTGCTGACCCAGAGCATCGCCAACGCCTCGTTCGGGATCTACTTCCCGAAATTCATCGGCACGATCTACGAAATTCTGTCCGCACCGATCTCGCATGTCGAGATCGTGCTGGGCTATGTCGGCGCGGCCGCCACGAAATCGATCATGCTGGGGCTGATCATCCTCGCCACCGCCGGCCTGTTCGTGCCGCTGCACATCCAGCACCCGGTCTGGATGCTGGCGTTCCTGGTGCTGACGGCGGTCACCTTCAGCCTGTTCGGCTTCATCATCGGCATCTGGGCCGACGGCTTCGAGAAGCTGCAGATGATCCCGATGCTCGTGGTGACGCCGCTGACCTTTCTCGGCGGCAGCTTCTATTCGGTCAACATGCTGCCGCCGGCCTGGCGTTCGATCGCGCTGCTCAACCCGGTCGTCTACCTGATTTCAGGCTTCCGCTGGAGCTTCTACGAGATCGCCGACGTCAGGGTGGAAGTCAGCATCGGAATGACGCTGGCGTTCCTCGCGGTCTGCATGACCATCATCTGGTGGATCTTCAAGACCGGCTACCGGCTCAAGCACTGAGCGGCGCGCGCTGGTCTCATCAAGAGCAATGGAAGTGGCCGTAGCGGTCGCGGTAGCCACGGCAGTGATAGTGCCGGTGGTAATACGAGCGATGAGGGATGCCGAGCACGCCTTCTACGGCTCCGACTGCGCCGCCGACGCCGGCGCCCACCGCGCCTCCGACGACACCGCCAACCGGCCCGCCGATCCGGTTACCTTCATGGGCGCCTTCGTGGGCGCCGCGGACGATGCCCTGGGCATGGGCGACCTGCGGCAGAGCGAACCAGGCCAGCGCAAGAATCATCAGCGCAAGCGCCGCCAGCACATAGGTCAATCGCTGCGGCGTCCGGTCGTCGAGGACCGCCGTCCTGGCCTTCATCGTAAGCATCTTGAGCACCGGTGTCTGCATGGAGGGACTTTTGGAACGCAGATGCGGCGAAAAAGTTTCGGGCGCGCAGGAATTCAGTCGATTTAGAGCTTTGCTAAACCGCGACCGCATCCATCGCGAAATTGTCACCGCTTCGCCGAGCCCGCCGCCTTGGCCTGCGCCGCCTCCACAATTAAGGTTGAAATGGGCGTAGGCTGGAACAAATGCCTGTCTTGCGACATAGTGCAGGCGGCGGATGGACGGCTGCGGCGCGAATGGAATTCTACGGCCTGGAGGCCAGAGGTTAGATGCGTACCACTCTTTTTGTACTCGCCGGCTTCGCCTTGCTGTCGACCACCCCGGCTCTGGCGAAGATCGACATCACCGTCGACAAGAACAACCAGATCATGACAGTCGCGATCGATGGCGTGGAGCGCTATCGTTGGCCGGTGTCGACCGGCATCCCGTCGCGCGAGACGCCGAATGGCGCCTTCCGCGCCTTCCGCATGGAAGCCGATCACTTTTCCAAGGAATTCGACGACGCGCCGATGCCGCACTCGATCTTCTTCACGAAGGTCGGTCATGCCATTCATGGCACCGATTCGGAAGGTCGGCTCGGAACGCCCGCCTCCCATGGCTGTGTCCGGCTGTCGAAGGCCAACGCCACGACGCTCTATGACCTCGTGCAGAAGGATGGCGTGCTCAACACCACGGTGACTCTGACCGGGTCGGCCGAAGTGGCGTTGGCGCGCAATCCGCGCCGCGGAACGGCCGTGGCCCGCCGCGAGCTGCCTCAGCAATATGATGACAGTGGCGAGCCGGTCGTGCTGACGCCGCAGCCGCAGTTGCTGCCGGGACGTCAGGTCGTTCCGCAGCAGCGCCCGGATGACGGCTACATCTATCCGGCCGACGGCAGCGACACCGGTGCGCGCTATCCGGCGCCGGGCGGCACCGGCCGCCGCGTCTATGATGCGCAGGCCTATCCGCAGCAGCAACAGCAGCAGTATTATTACGATAACGGCAATCCGAGCTACGCGCAGCCGCGCTATTATCAGCCGCGATCCTATTATCAGCCGCGCGGCTATAACACCTATCAGGACTGACGCACATTGGCTGGGCGCGCGCGCCCAGCCGGTCCCTCACTCCGCGCTGACGCGCTCGAGCGAAGCCGGCGTGCGTTCGGTGCCGGCCTGCTCCCGGACGGCGGGGACGCGTTGCCGGCGCTGCACCAAATACTGGTCCGCCAGCACGCCGATGAGGATCACGGTTCCCATCACGGCGAAATTGAGCGAGCTCGGAATGCCGAGCAGGTTGACCAGATTCTGCAGAACCTGCAGCAGGATCGTACCCAACACGACGCCGACGACCGAGCCTTCCCCGCCGCGCAGCGAACAGCCGCCGAGCACCGCGGCTGCGATGGCGTAGAGCTCATAGAACGAACCGTGCACCGCCGGTGAGATCGACCGCGTATACATCGCGATCAGGATCGCGGCGAGCGCGGTCAATCCGCCGCAGATCACATAGGCCGATATCACGATCCGGTCGGAGCGGATGCCGGAATAGCGCGCCGCCTCCTCGTTCTTGCCGACCGCATAGAGATAGCGGCCGAATACCGAGCGATGCAGCACCACCCATGCAATCGTCGTGACGATGGCGAGCGCCACTACGCTGTGCGGCAACGGAAAGCCGAGCACGTTGGTCCGGCCCGTCGTCAGCCATTCGAGCATCGGGAAGCTGGCGCCGAAACCGAACCCGGCGGTGGCATCCTCGGTGTAATAGCGCGCGGCGCCGCGATAGATCAAAAGCCCGCAGAGCGTGACCACGAAAGGCTGGATCTTCATCTTGGTGACGAGCGTGCCATGCGCGACACCGATCGCAAGTCCGCCTGCGATGATGAGCGCGAAGGCCAGCATCCAGTTGACGTCATGATTGACGATCAGGTCGATGAACAGCACGCCGAGCAGTGCAATCACCGAGCCGACCGACAGCTCGATGCCGCCGATGATGATGACGCAGGCCTCCGCGATGGAGAAGATGCCGAACATCCCGATCTGGTTGGCGGTGTTCGACAGATTGCCGGCGTACAGAAAGCGCGGGTTGATGAGGGCGACGACCGCGCCGACCACGAGGATCAGGACCAGCAGGCTCAGATCTTTCTTACGCACGGTTGCTCGCCTCGATCGTTTCGCCGACCGCAAGCTTTAGCACGTGCTGCTCGCTGAACTCGCTGCGCTCCAGGAAGCCCGAAATCGCGCCCTCGTGCATCACCGCAATCCGATCGCTCACTCCTATTACCTCCTCCATGTCGCTCGAAATCATCAGGATGGCCACGCCGGCATCGGTCAGATGACGCAGCATGTCATAGATCTCCTGTTTGGCGCCGACATCGACACCGCGGGTCGGCTCGTCGAAGATCAGGACCTTCGGCCGCATCGACAGCCATTTGGCGAGCACGACCTTCTGCTGATTGCCGCCGGACAGCGCTGCGGCCGGGGTCGCCACGTCGGGCGCGCGGATCTTGAGGCGCTCGCGCAGGCCGTTCGCATTCGCCGTCTCGCGCTCGGTGTCCACCAGGAACCAGCGCAAATAGGATGCGAGGTCGGGCAGCGAGATGTTCTCGGCGATCGAAAGGTCGAGCAGCAGGCCGCAGGCCTTGCGGTCCTCCGGAATCAGATAGATGCCGTGCGCGATCGCCGCGCGGGGCGTCGAGATGAGGATCGGCTCGCCTTCCAGCCTGATGCCGCCACCCTGCAATGGATCGACTCCGAAAATGGCGCGCGCCAACTCGGTGCGTCCCGAGCCGACGAGGCCCGCAAGACCGAGAATTTCGCCGCGGCGGACCTGCAGGCTGACGGCCCGCTCCGGATAGGTCTGGGTGACGGCATCGACGATGTCGAGCACGGTGTCGCCCGGCGGCGCCGCCGGCGGCACGTAGCGCGATTTCAGATCGCGCCCGATCATCAGCCGGATCATCGCCGCCGGCGTGAGCTCGGACCGCGCCAGCGCGCCGACCATGCGCCCGTCGCGCAGCACCATCGCGCGGTCGGCGCATTGCTGCACCTCGTTCAGCCGGTGCGTGATGAAGATGACGCTGACGCCCTCCGCCTTCAAGCCGGTGATCACCTGCATCAGCCGGTCCGTCTCCGTCAAAGTCAGGCTGGAGGTCGGCTCGTCCATGATGACGAGGCGGGCATCGAGCGACAGCGCCTTGATGATCTCGACCAGCTGGCGCTGGGCCAGCGACAGCGAGGCCAACGGCGCATCGGCGGCAAAATCCGCCCCCAGGCGCTCGAGCAGCGGCTGCACCTTGGCCTGGAGCCGCTTGCGATCGATCAGTTTCAACGGCCCGCCATAGACCGGCTCGCGGCCGATGAAGACGTTGGCAGCGACGTCCAGATTGTCGAACAGATTGAGTTCCTGGTGGACGAAGGCGATACCGGCCTTGATCGCATCCGTGACGCTCAGCGTCCGACGCTCGATACCGTCGACCCGGATGAGACCGCCGCTCGGCTCGACGACGCCGCCCAGCACGCGCATCAAGGTCGACTTTCCGGCGCCATTTTCGCCGACCAGCGCGATCACCTCGCCTGGCGCCACGGCAAAGCTGACGTGGTCGAGCGCAACCACGCCTGGATAGATCTTGCTGATGTCGACCAGTTCGAGAAACGGCTCTGCCATGTGGGCTGCATTCAGACCGAGGTCGCCAGCGTAACGGGACCAACCGCAAACCCAACCGGCGGGATGAGGTCATCCGCCGGTTGGGTTGCTTTCGACGGCCGGACTGTGGGCAGTGCCGGCACTCCCTTGCGTCCTCTACTTCTTCAGCATCTGCTTCATCTGGGCCATGAAGTCCGCGACATTCGATTTGTCGATGACCTTGCCGGGCACGATGATGATGCCGTTCGCGGGAATCCCGGACTTGTCGCCTTCGATGACTTTCGCCATCAGCTTCATGCCCTGATAGCCCCACTCGAACGGCTGCTGCACCACGGTGCCGACGATGCTGCCCTCGTTGACGCCGCCGAGCGTGATCGGATCCTCGTCGAAGCCGATGATCTTGATCTTGTCGAGCTTGCCGGCCTCCTTCAACACCTCGTAGATGCGCGGCGTATTGTAGGAGTAGAAGCCGACCAGGCAGCTGACATCGGGCATCTTGGCCAGGATGTCCTCGACATTGCGCTTGGCGCGGGTCTGGTCGATCTCGTCGCCGCGGACGTCGACCAGTTCGACCTTGGAGCCCTTGATGGTCTCCTTCACGCCTTCGATGCGCTCGCGCGCATTGTCGGCGCCGGGCAGACCGACAAAGCCGACGCATTTGCCGCCGTTCGGCAGCGCCTTGAGCATCAGCTTGCCTGCGTCCTTGCCGAGCTCGGTGTTCGAGGAGCCGATATAGGCAATGCGCTTCGATTGCGGAGCGTCGCTGTCGGTGGTGAACAGCACCGTCTGTGCGGCGACCTTGTTGAGGTGCTCGGTCTGGTTCTTCGGATCGACGGCGCTCACCATGATTCCGGCAGCACCGGCCGCGACGAGATCATCCAGCATGCGCTGCTGGACGGCGGCTGCCGCCTGCTCGGGATATTTGAGCTGCAGGCTGTAATTGGGCAGCTCGCCTTGCGCCTTCTTGACGCCGGCCTCGGCGATCTTCCAGAAGTCGGACGCACCATTGACCACGAAGGCCAGCACCTTCTTGTCCGCAGCTCCGGCCGAGCCGAGACCGAGCGCCATCGACATCAAAGCAGACGCACCGGCAATCCAAAGACGCTTCATCGAACCCCTCCCATGTAGAGCCAGCTTGCTTTGATGCAGCCGGCATTTTTGCAATCACGAAAGACACTTTTGCCCGAGAGAAAGCCTCCGCTCGGACACGACAACAGGTCTCAGGCCGGACAGCACCCGAGTGATGGTTTCGCTCTTGAAAGCGAGGTCAAACCGTCCCTCGTCGCTGAGATCTCGGATTTGCCGCGCCTGCGCAGCCGAACCGCTGCCCCCTGACGAAAGTCTCAGCCACGGCGCCCAGATGAGGGGCGCACCTCAAGGTAGCATGGTCATGACAGGCACGCAACAGAGCCCCGCACGGAAAGCACGAGACCGCCGCATTTTGCGATGCGGCAGGCTCGCCTGGAATTCAGCCTGCGTGGAAACCCGATGTCGCAATGCAAACCAAGCCAGCTTCCAGACGAGGCACGCACCTCTTACTTCATCCAACAGGCATCACGGCAACCCGCAATCGAGGCCGCGCTGGTCGACAGGAGAAGACTGCGAACGACGTACGACCCTGCTCTGCTATTCGCCGTCGCGCAGCCGCCGGTAGACCGCACCGAGAACGTTGGAATAGTCGTCGGTCCAGACCCGCTCGCCGTCGGTCGGCTCGGTCTCGGTCCATTTGTCCGATGATGCGAGCTTGCCGACGTCGGCCTCCTCGCG
>JBARNF010000693.1:0-7916 GCA_049802835.1 Bradyrhizobium sp. | reverse complement strand
ACACCCATGTCAAGACCGGCCGCTGGGCCAGCGTGATGCCGGCCAAGCTTGCGGAGACGCTGGGGCTCGCCGACAAGGTGCGCTCGATTCCGATCATCGATCCCGTGATCAACTATCAGATCGGGCTCGTCATCCCGCAGCGTGACCCGATGACGCCGCTGATCGCGGCTCTCGTTCAGATCGCACGCGAGGTCGCGCCGAGCCTGCAGGCGTGAGGCGGAGTCGGAGCAGGCCGATCTCGTCGGCCGGCCTGACGCGAGGCAACTCTACAAGACAGCGAGGGCCAGATTGGCCACTCTATCACGGCGAGAGTTGAGAGCGCATGCGCGCTTTCCCGAAGCTGACGGCGACGTCAATGGAACCAATGACAATCTCTCGGCACGCCGTCACGCGACCATCACCGCTCTCGTCTGCATTCCGTATCATGGCTGGCACGTGGTCCGCCGCTCGTAATGCGCGGCATGACGATCGTGGCGGCTGAGCAGCAGTCGCGCGGCCGGCGGCACGACCGCCGTTTCATATGCGGGGCCTGCGAAGCGCACGACGGCGTCATGGTCGGCGAAGCTCATGATCGTCATGAATTCCACTTCGGTCTCGAGCCGCCTGCGCAGCAGCTCGATGCCGAGAAAGCCTTCCGTCTTCCGATCCACGATGGTTGGGAAGACTGTCGAACGCAGCAGGTCGTCATAGGCGTCCGCATTCGCTGGGGCAGTCCAGCCTCGCCAAACACGCTTCAGCATCCGATCGTCCCTCACGTGTGATGATGTTACCTGAGGCATCGCACGATCCCTTCGCCTGGGACTTGGCGAAAATTGCCATTCTGCGGCCCCGTCTCGAGGTCGCCGCACACAGCAACGGGCCCCGCGGGCCGGACAGCGGCCCAGAGCCGCATCCCTCAGTACGCCGCAAACGTGTCCCGCATCACGTTCTCCTCCTGCCTGATGCGCAGCGTGAGCGGCACGGCATAGACGACCAGGCCGACCACCAAAGTGATGAAGGCGTGCAGGGTCAGCGCATAGCCGATCAGCTCGGGCAGGATGTTGAGGAAGTAGTTCGGGTGGCGGACGATACGGAACAGCGGATGCGTGACCAGCGCATGATCCCGCGCGATCATCAGCTTGACGGTCCAGAACCGGCCGAGCAGCCGTGACACCACGAACAGCATCACCGCGCCGAACAGGTAGATCACGAAGCCGACGATGCTGATGGCGTCGACCGGGGCGTCGCGGACGAGGCCCTCGGCCGTTGCCGCGAGATAGAAGGCGACATGGCCGGTGGCGAGCCAACGCGACACGCCTGCGCCGTGCTCGGTGGCGCCCTCGGCGCGCAGCCGCTTCTCGTTGCGGATGGAGACGGCGAGCATCGCGAAGCGGTAGGCAAACGCGGCGACGATGAAGGCGATGATCACGCCGGGCACTCCAATTCTCGGGGCGGGCTTCTCTGAGAGCGGCGACCGTCTCAGGTGGTGATTGGTCGGACGCCGGGGCGGTTCCGGAAAGGCTCGACAGAGTTCCGCATGGCGACGACGTGGTTGTGACGGTTCCGAGCAGCCGGCGATTTGCGAATCGCCGCAGCTTCGTGGAACGGGCGGATTTGATGGATCATCTTTTCCACGTCACGGCAAGACCAGTTCCATCCCCGGCAAATCGGCGTGCGGAACGCAACTACTTCGGAAAAGTTCCAAAGTTTTTAGTGCTACTCGGCGGTTCCGTAAGCTTGTTCCGGTTCGCGCACGGCGATACATGTTGCGTTCGGGGTCGAATGTGCGCGCGGGTCGGAGTCTTTCAGATTGGATCGTCCGCAGCAGACCGTGGTCGGCGACCACGTTCCTGCTGACCGGGCTCGCTGTCGCCCTGGCGACCGCGGGTCGCGTCGCGCTCGATCTGGCCGGCGCAACCCTGCCATATGCGACTTTCTTCCCCGCCGTGTTGCTTGCGGCGTTGTTCGGCGGCGTACCGGCGGCCGTCTTTGCGGCGTGGCTGTCGGCTGCCGTGGTGCTCGTCGGGTTCACCGACCGTCCGGGACAGACGGAGGCTGTCAACCTCGTCGCGTTCTTGGGCACATCGGCGTTGCTCATATGGCTCGCAAATCTGTGTCGGGACGCGCTGCTGGCGCTCAAGCGCAGCGAACATGGGCGCGAATTGCTGCTCGGAGAGCTGAGGCATCGCGTGAACAACCAGCTGGCGCTGTTCCAGGCGATCGTCCGTTCGAGCCTGTCCGGCGATGACCGGACGAAGGGTGAGGCGATCGCGCTCAGGCTGGATGCCGTTGCCCGCGCCAACAGCCTCGCCTGGTCGGATCATCGCGTCACGACGTTGCGTGTGCTGCTCGAAGCCGAGCTGGCGCCGTATCGCGCGTCGGGTGCGGTGGCGGTCGAGGGGCCGGATGTGCAGTTGGGCCCGGAGGCCGTCCGCAATCTCGCTCTGGTGTTCCACGAGCTCGCGACCAATGCCGTTAAATACGGCGCGCTCCGCGGCGATGGCGGGCGAGTGGACGTCGAGCTCGCCTATGAGAGCAGCCGCAGCCTCGTGACCTGGCGCGAGCAGGGCCCACACGCGATCGGGCCGCCGCAGGGCGAAGGTTTCGGCACGCGCATGATCCGCGCCAGTCTTGCGGCCATCGGCGGCAGCATCGAGCAGGATTATCGCGACGACGGGCTGGTGTGCCGCATCAGGTTCGAGGCGGACGCGTGATGGCGCCGTACGCTGGCGCCGGCAGTGCCATTGCGATGACGCCGCCGACCACGCAGGCAAGTCCCGCCCAGGCGGTAGGCGACAGCCGCTCGCCGAGCAGCAGCACGCCGATCCCGACGCCGATCGGCACGCGCAGATAGGACTGCGCGGTCGCGCCGAGCGAACCGAGTGTCTGCACCAGGCGGAAATAGATCACCATGGCCAACGCCGTCGAGATCGTTGCGAGCGCCAGCAGCGCGGCCAGCGAAGCCGCCGACGGAGTCAATGTCCAGGGCCGGTCGACGACGAGCGCGACCGGGCCGAGAAGCGCGGCGCCCGACAACAGAGAGCCTGCCGCCGGCAGCATCGGATCGAGACCCTTGAAGCCGCGTCCCACGATCGCCGCACCCGCATAGCAGATGGTCGCCGCAACGATGGCGAGCTGGGCGAGCAAGCCATTGCCCAACCCGTCGAGCGCCTGCGGGCCGACGATGAGACAGGTGCCGAGCAGTCCGGCCACGACCCCGAACAGCTTCCGCGAGCTCAGCGGCTCGTGGCGCGTCACCAGCGCGGTGAGAAGGAAGACAAAGATGGGCGAGGTCGAATTGAGAATGGTCGCGAGCCCCGCATCCGTCATCTGTTCGGCCCAGGCGATCAGGGTGAAGGGGACGACGCTGTTGAGGCAGGCCTGGATGAGGAACCTCTGCCAGGTGGCGCGGTCCGCCGGCCAGCCGAGGCGGCGGCTGCGGATGACGACGGCAAGCACGGCGCCGGCGATCAGCGTGCGCGCAGCGATGAAGGTCAGCGGCGGGATCGTCGCCACGCCGAGCTTGATGAAGCTGTAGGAGGCGCCCCACAGCGTGGAGAGCAGCAGCAGAAGCGCAAGCTCGGTCGCGAGCGGGGATTTGTCGGTCATGATGAAGCCCGGTGGCGGGAAGGGGGGTCTCACCCTCTAGCCCCGGCTCCACCCGTAACGCTTCGATCAGGGACGAACTGTCTCCGGAACGAACCCGGACCGGACCTCTCGCGCGGGCGACCGCGACGGCTCCGCCGCGCGGGAGTTCCATGCCTGACGGCGTGCGGCATGGCTCCAATGTGAAACGGTCGCATCATTGCGACGTATTTGTGCAATGGACCGACGCGACATGATGCTGCTGGCCGCCGTGCTGCTGATATCCACCGTCATGACCTGGCTCGGCACGGAATATGTGCTCAACTACGTCGTGATCCCGTTGATCGATGACGACCGGCTGCCGGCGCCCGGCCGGTTCACGCCGTGATGCCTTGGACATGCGGCATGTTCGCCGCGGTTTGTCCGCCGCGCGGAACGAGGCGTGGCTTGATCGCCGGTGGTCGACCGCGTGTTTGCGTTCGGCAAGGCCGCGCGAGGCGTTTCGCACCATGGCCAGCGACGCGCATTTCGGCAAGGTCGCCGTCAGGGAGGGGAAACCAACGCTGCGTCCGACCGCTCGTCATTGCGAGGAGCCGAAGGCGACGAAGCAATCTAGATTTCCTGCGTCGCTCTGGATTGCTTCGCTCGCAATGACGAAGTGTCAGTTCGCCGGCATGCTCTTCTCGGCCAGCTTCACCCAGTACGACGCGCCGGCGCTGAGGATGTTGTCGTTGAAGCGATAGCCGGGGTGGTGGCATTCGTTGCCCGGGCCCATGCCGAGGAAGACGAACGCGCCGGGGCGCGCTTCCAGCATGAAGGCGAAGTCCTCGCCGCCCATCAATGGAATGGCGCGGTCGTTGACGCGCTCATTGCCTGCGATCTCGCGGGCGACGTCGGCGGCGAACGCGGCCTGGGCGGCGTGGTTCATCGTCACCGGGTATTTGCGTTCGTAGATCGCTTCCGCCGAGCCGCCATAGGCGCGCGCGGTGGCCTCGCAGACTTCGACGATGCGCTTCTCGACGAGATCGCGAATCTCCGGATCGAGCGTGCGGACGGTGCCGAGCATCTCGACCGTCTCGGGGATCACGTTGAAGGTGGTGCCGCCGTGGATCGCGCAGATCGAGATCACCGCGGACTTCAGCGGATCGACGTTGCGCGCGACGATCGACTGCAGCGCGTTGACGATCTGCGAGGCGATCAGGATGCTGTCGATCGCCCGGTGCGGGCCGGCGCCGCCATGGCCGCCCTTGCCGGTGACCTTGATGTGGATCGCATCGGCGGAGGCCAGCATCGCGCCCGGCGAGATCTCGAAATGGCCTTCGGGAATGCCGGGCATGTTGTGCATGCCGTAGACCTCCTGGATGCCCCAGCGCGTCATCAGGCCGTCGTCGACCATCGCCTTGCCGCCGGCGCCGCCTTCCTCGGCCGGCTGGAAGATGACGATCACGGTGCCGTCGAAATTGCGGGTCTCCGCGAGGTACTTCGCAGCGCCGAGCAGCATCGCGGTGTGGCCGTCATGGCCGCAGGCATGCATCAGGCCGGGTGTCTTCGAGGCGTAGGGCACGCCCGAGGTCTCCTCGATCGGCAGCGCGTCCATGTCGGCGCGCAGGCCGATGGTCCTGCCGGACGCCGATTTGCGGCCACGGATCACGCCGACCACGCCGGTGCGGCCGATGCCGGTCACGACCTCGTCGCAGCCGAACGCGCGCAGCTTGTCGGCAACGATGCCGGCGGTGCGATGGACCTCGTACAGCAGCTCCGGATGTTCGTGGAAGTCGTGGCGCCAGGCGGCCATTTCGTCTGACAGTGCGGCGATGCTGTTGAGGATGGGCATGAGGGAGTCAAACTCGCTAAGGTGGATTGCTCGCTGAGCGGATGGGGGCGCGCCTGTGAAAGCGGCCGGACCGGCCGCGCCTGCACTGCGCGAAGCCACGACTATGACCCGGCCCAAAACGCGAGGCAAGTTGCGGCCCGCCATGGCGCCATGCAGGGATGCGCGGCCGCGCTGTGGCGTTCCGGAAAACGGAACGCAGGAGAGGAGATATCCGTCGTCTCAGGCGGGGGATGGGGGCGCCGGCACGCGCGGATATTTGTGCTCGGGCGGCACCACCAGGCGGAAGGCCCGCAGCTTCGGCTCATCCCATGCCGCCAAGGGCGCTCCGCAAACGCCGCAGTCGACCCGGCCGACAGTGCCCACCGCGGACGTCGATTCCGCGATCTCGTAGGCGGCACGGCAATGTGGACACGTCACGCTGGATATCTTCATGAGATCACGCTGACACAGATCACGACCGGGTGCCTTGTACCAGATCAATGCGACGCAAGAACCGGCCTCAGCGGCACCCGATCGTCACGCCTCCTCGGGCGACCACGGCGTCGGCGCCTTGGTGAACTCGCGCCATGCCTCGCGCAACGGGCCCTCGACGCCAGCCATTGCATGCGCCTGCCAGCCGGCGATCGCGGCGGCCGCGATCGCCGCGTCGGTCGAGGTGGTGCCGAGCGTGTCGATCACGCCGGCGGTGACGGCCATGTCGTTGTAGCGGCCGAGATGCTCCTGCAGGCCGGCGAGCGTCCTGGCATATTTCTTCGCCGGCTTGCTCGCACCATAGAGCGGCAGCAGGAAGTCGATGCTGTAGCGTAGTTTCTTCAGCGCGAGCCGCAGCCGGTGGCGGCGCTCGGCGGGAAGCTTCTTGAAGCCGCGGCCACGCTTGATCGCCTTCTGATGCCGCTCCGACAGGACGTGTCCGGCGAAATCGATCGCGGGCTCGGCAAGGCGTCTGAGGTCGTCGGGAGAGACGTCGTTGCGCCAGCCGCGGGTCGCGATCCATCCGCCGAGCCCGAGCACGAACGAGGTGCTGCGGCGCTCGGCCAGCGCGAGGCGCAGCTTGCGATAGGCGAGATCGCGCCGCCGCTCCGCCAGCTCCCGCAGCGCGTCGAAGCCGGCGACAGTCGGGCAGGCGCAGGCGATCTCCGGCAGCGTCTCGGCCAGGAACACGTCGAGGTCGCGCGCCGCCGAGAGGTTCTGCGCGAGCCAGCGCGCATCGGCCGCGAGCCCGTCGAGCGTGCTCGAACTTCCGACCGGCTGCATCAGGTGCAGCGCGGCGCGCAGGCGGCGCAGCGCCACCCGCAGCTGATGCACGCCTTCGGGATTGCGGCCGTCCACGGCTGCCGGCATCGCCTGCAGCAGATGATGCAGGCTGCTTTGCAGGATGATGGCGAAGGCTTCGTCGAGGGACACGGCCGGATCGAGACGCGGCTTGCGCGGCTTCTCCGCACCGGGTGCCGCGCCTGCGACGAGATCGAAACCACGGGCTGACTTGCTGCGGATCGAGGGCCGGATGGGGCCGTGCTCGGCAAGGCGCAGCGCAATCTCGTAGATGGTCGCGGGATTGCCGCTCTTGAGCTCCAGCTCGATCTCGCTCACGATCTCACTGTGCTCGTCGGCCTTGATGGCACCGCTGTCGAACGCGATCTCGACGGTCGCGCTCGGCAGGTCGAGCAGGCGCGCGTGGCGATGGATGTCGGTGGTGAACACCGCTTCCAGCCTGTGAGCTTCGAGGTCGGCGCGAAGCTCCTCAGGAAGCAGCGCTGCCGCCAGCGCCGGATCGGGCGCGAGCGAGGCGACGCTCGCCTCCCATTCTCCGCGCTTGAGCGGATCATCGGTGTGCTGCGCCTTCACGGTTTGCACGAAACGAGAGCCGCTCCGCCGCACCCTCAGCGTGAAGCCGTTCTTCCAAAGCGTGCGCCGCGGCGTGTCGTAGTAGACGGATGTCAGATGCTTGCGGGCGCCCTTGTTGCGCGCATGCGCGGTCACGACCGGCGCGCTGTTGAAGCCGGCGAGTTGGTCGGGGTCGACGAGCAGCTTCAGCTCGATCTCGTGGCCCGTGCCGGCCATCGGATCGGGCAAGGACGGCGCCGGGACATCAGTGATCGCTGCCGCTGCGTCGCCTGTTGCGACCATGTCCTCGCCGAGACGCCGCGCAGTGAGGGAGGCGGCGGTATCGCTTTGATCGCTGCGCGCCAAATCGCCTGTGGCCGGCGCTTCGACGGCACGGTCGCTACCGTGGATCGACGCGGTTGCGTTCGAATCGGGCATGTGTCGATTCTGTAACCGTTTAGTGACAGTCATGTTTCGTATAGTCGCAGCCGGCGAAAAGGGACAGTGGCATTTCTCGCAGGCGGCTGACGGTGCTCGGCACGCCCAGGCTCATGGGTCGCATTTTTTGTTGCTGCTTCAATGACAAATGCTCACCCCGGCGGCCGAGGGGTGCTCACGAAAATATGTTCGCTGACCGGTGCGCCGCAACCCGCCTCCATCGAGGCCCTTGCCCGCCATCTGCGGAACTTCAGAT
>JBARNF010000692.1:0-2418 GCA_049802835.1 Bradyrhizobium sp. | reverse complement strand
CTTCTTCAACAAGCTGAAGCATTTTCGTCGCATCGCAACGCGCTACGACAAAACCGCCCGAAACTTCCTTGCTGCCATCCTGCTGGCCGCTACCCGGCTATGGGCTAGGTTTGAGTCCACAACCTAGCACTACTTTGGCAGATTGATTGTCTGAGGTTTTTCAAGGATTTGTTTTCGGCAGTGCGGACACCACTGAGCCGGCGGCGGCCGCAGGATGAGATCGACGATGGCGTGGCGTATGGCGGGCATGGTTGGCTGAGGCGGAGGCCCGTTGATTCTTTTTTTTCCGCCCCGCGTATGCGAGGCGACGATGTTGCAGGAAGGCGTAGGCAATCATTGTCATCAGAGCGTGGCGATGAAGCCCCTGCCATGATCGCCCCTCGAAGTGATCAAGTCCAAGCTCCTCTTTCAACTGCTGATGCGCCTGCTCGCAAATCCATCGTGCCTTGATGGTGGCGGCTAGTGTACGCAGATCCGTCGACGCAGGCAGGTTGGCGAGATAGTATTTCTTCTCCCCCGAGGCACGTTGCTCGCCAATGAGCCAGGCTTCGTCGCCCGGAAGATGCTGCTGACCCTTATCCCATATCCGCTGCGGAGGCCCGTCGGCGATGCGGACGCGGACAGCAGCAAATCGGGCTTTCAGCCGACCTTTCGTCCCGTTCCGCCAACTCACGGTCTTCCACCTGGCGCTGGCCAGCATTTGTTCGGCCGCGATCGATAGGACATCTGGTACGTGGTGCTTTCTTGGCCGGCCCCGAACCTTGGTATTCGGCCAAACGAGCTTCACATCGACCGGATACACCTTGAGGTGCCGCGGGATGCCGACGGCCCATAGTAGCCCGCGTTCCGTTAGCCCGTGTCGAAATGGCGCGCTGAGCCCGTATCCTGCATCCGCCAGCACACACCCAAAGCGCACGTTGGCTGCCATCGCGCGATCAATCTCGGCCAAAGCAATTTCCGGCTTGGACCTTGGTGCTTGGTGTTCGACAGGCACGCGAGCGCGCTTCAAACGAGGCACGTTGCTTGTCCAGCTGTCAGGCAGAAAGAGACGCAACGCGACCATCACCGGCACTTCGCCGCGCGCAAGCGTCAAAGACACCAGCGTTTGGCAATTTGCCGTCTTGCCGAGAGCCGACGCATATTGAGCTGCAACACCAACCGAGCGTTCGCCCTTCTTCGGCAGTGAGGTGTCATCAATGACCAGCACCGCATCCTTGCCGCCGACAAGTCGGTCCGCCTGGTTGAGCAGCTCAGATTCCAGTGGAGATGCATCCCAGACACCATCGGCGATGAAATGGTGCAGCTGATCGTAGTTGCCTGTGGCAAGGCGTTCTGCCATCGGCTGAACGCTCTTGCGATCGCCAGGGCCGATCAATCCCGCAACGTACAGTGGGCACATCCGCTGCCGGGTCTTGTGACCCAACCGGTCCAGGAACGGCTTCAGCCAGCGTTCGAGTTCGTCTTCCCATTCCGCCATGGTCAGCCCTCCAAGAGCCGACCACCCATGAATCATTGAAAAATTGATTCGGGAATCCTATAAAACGCGGCAAAATCAACAATCTGCCAAAGTAGTGCTAGGTTCTGTACTCAAACCCCTTGTCGTCGATGAGACGGAGTGATTCAAGGCTTCCAAATGGAGGCTTTGATGGCACGCTTCGATTTGACGGACGCCGAATGGACGATCATCGCACCGTTACTGCCGGGAGCGGAGGGTAGGAAGAATGGCCGGCCCCGGCCGGATGATCGCAAGGTTATCAACGGCATCTTCTTTGTGTTGCGAACCGGCACTCCCTGGCGTGATCTGCCGGAGCGCTATGGGCCTTACACAACCGTGTACAACCGGTTCAATCGCTGGGCGAAGGCAGGCATCTGGCTCCGAATATTCGAGGCGCTGGCGGCGAGATCGCCGCAGTCGCTGCAACTGATCGACTCATCGATTATCCGCGCTCATCAGCACGCCGCGGGCGGTAAAAAGGGGGCCCGGATAACGCCATCGGCCGTTCTCGTGGAGGATTAAGCACCAAGATCAACGCGGTAGTCGATCAGCAGGGTATGCCTGTTCGGATCGTGCTCTCGCAGGGTCAATCGTCTGACAAGACCATTGCGCCGACCTTGATCGAAGGGCTCAAGCCGGATCGCGACCTCGTCGCTGACCGTGGCTACGACGCCCGGGCCATCATCGATCTGGTCGAGGCTCGCGGCGGCCGAGCGCACATCCCAACCTCCCGCGACCGCAAAGTCCAACGCTCGGTCGACCACTTCATCTATCGGCAACGCAACCTGATCGAGCGCTTCTTCAACAAGCTGAAGCATTTTCGTCGCATCGCAACGCGCTACGACAAAACCGCCCGAAACTTCCTTGCTGCCATCCTGCTGGCCGCTACCCGGCTATGGGCTAGGTTTGAGTCCACAACCTAG
>JBARNF010000691.1:0-2028 GCA_049802835.1 Bradyrhizobium sp. | reverse complement strand
CCGCAGCTTCCTGCTGCCGATCAAGGCGCTCGCCCGCAAGGTGCGCGGCAAGGTCCGGGCGCTGCTGCGCCGGCGGTGCCCCGACCTCGTCGTCCCCGACGCGGTCTGGCACACCGACTGGATCGCCCACGTCACCGCCTGGGGACAGGGCGAGCAGGCCGTGCTCGACTACCTCGCCCGCTATGTCTTCCGCATCGCCATCACCAACGCCCGCATCGTCGGCCTCGACGACGCCGGCGTCACCGTCGCGTACCGCAACCGCAAGACCGGCCGGCAGCGCACCTGCCGTCTCGGCGGCGACGAGTTCATCCGCCGCTTCCTTCAGCACGTGCTGCCGCGCGGCTTCCACAAGGTGCGCTACTTCGGCCTGTGGCATCCCGCCCACCGCCAGGACGCCGCTCGGGTGCGCCACATGCTGCAGCTCCAGGCCCCGCCGCAGCCCGGACCACTCCCGGAAACAAAGGTGCCGTCGTCCGACCCAATCGAGGCCGAGGCGACCGCCGGGCCGCCGCTCGAACCCAGGATCTGCCAGCGGTGTCACCACGGACGGCTGATCTTCATCCGCACCCTTGCTCGGGGACAGGCCATGGGACCGTGATCCGCCGCCCACTCACCCGCCGCCGTCCGATCCCGCCCCCGCGTGCCCCGGCACGCCACAGCACAGGGCTGACTTTCATGCCGCCGATGGCCGTCGCGATGACCCGGACGACACCAACCGCCATCCCGAACGCGTCCCGAAGCACCGTCATCCCGCGTCCGAACGCATCACACCGCCGACGCCAAGCGGTGATCACCACCCGCGCCACCCAGCCTCCCGGGTGAAATCTCCATAGTCGACCATTCGCCGCCAACATCCCGCGTCCGTCCAACCGAGCTTCCGCGGCGGCTTCGCGCCGCAGAAACTCTTAATTCGTTGTGCGTGACGTTTCTGTGCATGAGGCCCCACAACCGCTCGATCGGATTGAGATGCGGGCAATAGGACGGGGTGAAATGCAGCTTGATCCGGCACCCGGGTCGCGCAAGCCATTCCTGCACCAGCTTGGCGTGATGATAGCGCGCGTTGTCGAGAAAGACATGGATGAGCGCCAACATCGGATAGAGCGCCGCGATCGATTCCAGGAGCCTGATCGTCGATACGGCGTCGACGGTTACGACCTCGATCATCCGGGTCTGGCCGGTCGCGAGATCGATCGCGCCGTGAATATTGATCCGCTCGCGCCCGCTCGTTTGTTCGATCGCGAGCTTCTCTTGTCTTGGTGCCCAGCAGCCGGCAGGCCGCGCCGCATGGGTCGGATGCACCGCGTCCGCGAACAGCACGGCTTCGTTGTCGGCCAAGGAATTCAAGAGATTATCGTAGCTCTCGATGAATGCCTGCTGCTTCTCTTTGTTGAGTTTGCGCGGGATGATGTCCGGCTTGTGATACTCCAGCCCCAGACGATGCAGAAGCGCAATCAGTCCCGAACGGCTTTCGTAAACGAGGCCGAATTCCTGTTCGATAAAGGCGCCGACCTGGCGCGTCGAGCGCGGCAGCGTCGCGCCGACAAAGGCCTTCAATGCGTCTTCTTGCTCGGCGCTCAAAAAGCTCGCGCTCCCGCCCACGTCGAAGCTGGTCAGGCCCTCGATCCCACGTTGCTCAAACAGTTTGAACCAGCCACGGATCGTGTCGTCGTTCAACAAAAACGCATCGGCGACTTCCTGACAGCTCCACCCGTCGTCCAAAAGCACCAAGGCATTTGCGCGTCGCGTCACGCGCGAGGCCACCGACCCTTCGCGCGCCAACGCGATCAGCTTGTTGCGATCCTCTTCGCTGAGAAAGCCGCCTCGAATCATGCGAACATCGGAATCCGCCAAACCGGAAAATTCAAGGATTTTCTACCGAGACTTCAATGAGTCGGAGTATATCCGCCCCAAGCGGTGCATTTTCCGGGCTAGGAGCGTGTCCGAGTACTACGATAGACCATCAAATCCTGAAACAAATGGAATCTAAGGCCCCAATTTCCTGTAACGACCTTTCGCCCAATGGGGCAT
>JBARNF010000690.1:0-11524 GCA_049802835.1 Bradyrhizobium sp. | reverse complement strand
GCAGGGACAGCTCTCTCGAACGTGCAAGTCCGGTGAACAGAGCCTCTGGCGCGGCCAACAGCCCGACAATTCCGCGTCTGCGCCTCGGCCTCAGAAAATCTAACGACGCCTTGAAGTGCTGCATCGGTTACCCCAACTCTGTCGCGGGCTCGCGGCCGGGCCCGCATCCTCAAACACCCTTGAACACCCTTGCGCTCCTGCGGCAGACCGGGAGTACACCACATCAGGAGGCTATGCCGCTCGATATCCAGGACGTTTCGAATTGATGATTTGCAATACGGACGGCCGGTCTATCGGGCCGTCAAGTCAACCCGCGACCAATGATTGCGATGATCCCATGAATCCACTCGGCGATCGGTAACAGGCCCGCCCGGTCGACAATCAGCAGAATCGTAGACCACAGGGCGAGCTGCTCGAGCACGATCTGACCCAGCCCGACCGACATGAAAACCAAAGCCGTAAGTCCGGCCAGGGCAGAGTTGATGAATCCCGCGCCTAACGCCAAAAAAACAGAGAAGCAGACGGTGCTCACGCAGACAATACGCAGGGTTATCCGTAGAACCAGAACCATATTTCTCACGCAGGTGCCCCCTCTTATCACCGCCAAATGTCGTGACGGAAGACCAGCCGCCCAAAGCCAGCCAATATCGTATGTACCATCTGTCGCCGAATCGAACCTGCAAAATCGGTTCAGGAAAGTTCGTAGGTCTCCGTTCCAATTCGAGTGACGAAGTCGTCCGGGCGCCCTTCTCGCGCCGGGCCCTTGCAGCACACCGCAAATAACGTGCCGCAAGCATGGCCGTTACGAACGACACGGGTTTCAAGTCCTGCCTGGCAGCCCTCTCGGATCTGTTGCAGGGTCAACATTTTACGTTGTATTATTGCCAGGTACACTGCTATTGCGGTTGTCTCTGAATGGCAACATCCCTTTGCGCGACCAGCCCCCGAATACGGTGGCGACGATGCGTGCGTCCTTGCTCGATGCGATCCAGCTGAACCCATGTCCACCAGATCATCGTTCGGCTGCAAGTTGTGCGGTCAGCCGATCAACTCGCAAGCTCTTTCGCTCGGTGGCCTCCCCGTCTGTAACCGCTTCACGCGTGACGGTCATGTCGAAGGCCGGACCAACCTCGACATCGTCGAGTGCGCCAGTTGCCAGCTCATTCAGCTCCGCGATGCCCCGCCTCCCGAAGCCCTCGTTCCGACCGTGCCGTGGATCCGTTACCGCGAGCCGGAGGGCCATCTGGAGGCGCTGGTCGAACAGCTCGTCGCCCTGCGACCGCATGCAAGGCGGGCGCTCGGCACCGGCCCGTTCGAGCAGCCGCTCCTGACGCGCCTTGCGGCCCGGGGCGTGCAGATCGCGGCGCTCGATCTGGACGAGAGCCGCTCTGCAAACCGCTATCCGTACCTCGAGACCTGGCAGGCCCGTCTCAACGCGTCGCACTTGACGGCACAGGCCGCCCAGCTCGGCACCTTCGACATCGTCTCCTGCCGCTATCTGGTCGAGCACACGTCGGAACCAGCTGATGCGCTGCGAGCCCTCAAGCACCTGCTTGATCCCGAGGGCCTGTTGCTGATCGAGGTTCCCGACAGCAGCAAGTTCCTGGCCGCGCACGACTACTGCTTCCTGTGGGAGGAACATAGTTGCTATTTCGTCGAGGACACATTGCGCCGCCTCGCGGGGGTGAGCGGCTATCGCGTGCTGGCTGTGTTGCGCTACCCAGGCATGCTGGAGGATGCTTTGGTCGCCGTCCTCGCGTCGGCTGACGGGCCCGCCTCGGTGGCCGCTCAAGGTCCTTCCGGCCTGTTCCAGTCCTATCGCGACGATTTCGCCAAGACCCGCACGCGCCTGCGTGAGCAGTTCGCAGCCCTCGCCGGTCCCGACCGGAACCGCATCGCGCTGTTCGGCATCGGCCATCACGCCATCATGTTCGCCAACGCCTTCGATTTAGCCGACACGATCGCCCTGGCCGTCGACGATGACCCCGACAAGGCCGGCTTTTTCCCACCGGGATTCCGCGTCCCCGTGGTAGGTTCGGAACGTCTGCTGGCTGACGAGGGGATCACCACCTGCCTGTTCGCCGTGGCGCCCCACATCGAAGGCAAGGTGCGCGACAAGCTCGCCCCCCTCGCTGCGCGCGGAGTGACGTTCCACTCCATCTATGCTGCGCTCGACAACGCAATCACGAAGGATCCCGCGTCATGAGCCTCGTTCAGAAGTCCCCCGAGGTGTTCCTGGCCGAGGGCCCCATTGCTGCGATCGGACCAGCCGAACTCAACACGCTCAAGGCCGCCGTCGCGGCGAGCCCCAAGCGCCGAGCCCGCATCAACGCCCACCCGGACGGCGACGACGCGCTCCACGAGATGATCATCGCGATCGACCCGAGCTCCTACATCCGGCCGCACAAGCATCCGGGCAAGAGCGAGGCTTTCCACATCATCGAGGGCGAGGTCGATATCGTCGTGTTCAACGATGACGGCGAGATCGAGCGCGTGGTCGAGTTGGGGCCGCCCGGCGGTCATCGTCCGTTCTATTACCGGATGTCGAACGCGTTCTTCCATACGCTGATCATCCGCAGCGACCTCCTGATCGTGCACGAAATCACCAACGGCCCCTTCCGCCCGACGGCGACCGTGTTTGCCGATTTCGCCCCCGAGGACAGCGACTCCGCCAAGGCCAAGGCCAAGGCCTATCAGGCGGAACTGGTCCGGCGCGTCGCAACACTGCAGGATGCCGCGGCATGACCACCCACGCCGTCGTGGTCGGTGGCACCCGCGGCCTTGGCCGGGTGGTCGTCGAGCGCTTCCTGGCCCGCGGCTACGCGGTCAGCGTCGTGTCGCGCCAGCGCCCAGCCGATTTTCCCGACCAGGCAGGTCTGTTGCATTTTTCTGCGGATCTGGAGCGCAGCGACAGCTTTGCCGGCATCTGGCACCAGATCGCCGAGGCCGGCGGCCCCGTCCGCTACCTCGTGTTAAGTCAGCGCTTTCGCGGCCAGGGTGATCCCTGGACCGGCGAGATCCAGGTCGGCCTGACCGCATCGCGCGACCTGGTCGAGGGGTTTTCCGGTCATTTCGCCGAGGCGGGCGACCGCGCGATTGGCGTCGTCAGCTCCGTTTATGCCGAATTCGTCGGCAGCTCCCAGCCGGTCGGCTACCATGCCGTGAAGGGTGGCCTCAACGCCATGGTCCGCTATTACGCCGCGACGCTGGGCCGGCGCGGCATCCGCGTCAACGCGATCATGCCGCTGACCTATCTGAAGCGCGAATCGCGCGTCTTCTATGAGCAGAACGAGAAGCTGATGGACACCTACCGCCGCCTGGTCCCGTTGGGCCGGCTCGGCACGGCGGAGGAATGTGCCGACGCACTCGACTTCCTCTGCAGCGAGCGCGCATCCTTCATCAACGGGCAGAGCCTGTTCCTGGATGGGGGAGTGTCCACAGTCTGGCAAGAAGAGGTCGCCAAGACCTTCGCTGGCCTGTAAAACGCGCCCAAATCCCTCTTCAGCCGACCGTCCCTCCTGCAGGGATCCCAATCAAGGATCGTCACGTCATGCAGCACGTCAAGCACAAGACCGATTGCCGCCTGTGCGGATCGACCTCGCTCGATCACGTGCTGCCGATCAGGGCCTCCGCGATCGGCGACGCCTTCGTGACCGCCGACCGGCTGAATGAAAAGCAGGACCTTTATCCGCTCGATTGCTATCTGTGCCTCGAATGCGGCCACCTGCAGAATCTCGACGTCGTCGATCCCGACATTCTGTTTCGCGATTACACCTATCGCACCTCGGTCTCGCTTGGCCTGGTCGAACATTTTAAGCGCTATGCGCAGTCGGTGGTCTCCGGACTCGCGATCCCGCAGGGCAGCCTCGTGGTCGAGATGGGCAGCAATGACGGCTCGCTGCTCAAGGCGTTCAAGAACGAGGGCATGCGGGTGCAGGGCATCGATCCCGCGCGCGACATCGCCGCGACAGCGACCAAGGAAGGGATTCCGACGATCCCGGATTTCTTCACCAGCACGCTCGCGGCCCGGATCAAGGCCGATCAGGGCGAGGCCAAGCTGTTCTGCGCCAACAACGTGTTCGCCCATATCGACAACATGTCGGACGTGGTGAAGGGCATCCGGCTGCTGCTCGCCGATGACGGCGCCTTCGTGTTCGAGGTCTCCTACATCGTCGACATGATCGACAACATGGTGTTCGACACCATCTACCACGAGCACGTCTCGCATCACGCGCTGATCCCGCTCGAGACCTTCCTGAACCGGCACGACATGACGCTGTTCCATGTCGAACGCACCGGCACCAAGGGCGGATCGATTCGGGCCTTCGCGCAGCCGAAATCGACGGCCAAGCGCCCGCGCTCGGCAGAGCTGTCGAAGCTGATCGCCGAGGAGGAACGCCGCGGCGTCACCAAGCCCCAGATCTACCGGGACTGGTTCGTGGCCATCGAGGATTGCAAGCGCAGGGTTCTGGCCTATCTCGACAAGGCCATCGCCGAGGGCAAGCTGGTCGCCGCTTACGGCGCTTCGACCACCACGACCACCCTGCTCTACCACTTCGAGCTGGAGAGCCGGGTCAAGTTCATCGTCGACGACAACCAGCTCAAGCAGGGCCGCTTCAGCCCGGGCGCCCATATCCCGGTGCTGCCATCCACGGAGCTTGCAACCAGGAAGCCCGACGTGGTCGTGATACTCGCCTGGATCTATGCGGACCCGATCCTGAAACGGAATCAGGCCTATCTGGACGCCGGCGGCCGCTTCCTGGTGCCGCTGCCGCAGCCGCAGGTCGTCGATGCAGCGGGTGCGGCCGCGCTCTGAGCTGCCGCTGCCGGCCGTCGGCGGCTTCCCGTAGGTGACCGGTTGACAGCTCTTGCATAACATGGTCCAGCAAGCGCTGGCGATCGGCCGCCGGCGCGCGGGGGGCGATCGCTTTTCAGTTGTCAAGCCAGACACTTACGGCACTCGCGAGGTAGCAGGATGACCACCGTGACCGATGGGCAGGTCGAGCGGTTCGTGGTTGCGGATCGGCGTCGCTTTTCCTGGGAGCGCTGCCGCGAGGACATCGCGCCGTTCGTCACGCGTCACGTCACCTGGCGCGCGCTCGCGGCCGGCGACATCCGGTCGAAGTACCGCCGCACGATGCTGGGCCCGTGGTGGATCACCGCGACCAACGCGATCACCGCATTGATCATGGGCACGGTGGCCGGCCGCTTCCTCGGCGCCGACATGAAGACCTATCTGCCGCACTTCATGGTCAGCATCACCATCTGGAACTTCATTTCCTCATCGCTCAGCGAAGGCTGCTACACGATGATCAATGCGGGCGGCATGATCAAAGCGGTGGACATGCCGATCCTGATCCACGTCATGCGCATGGTTCAGCGCAACCTGATCATCTTTCTGCACAACATCGCCGTGATTCCGTTCATCTGGCTGGTCTATCCCTGGTCGGTCGGGTTCGGTGCCGTGCTCGCCATCCTCGGCTTGATGATCGTCTATGTATTCGTCGTCAGCGCCTCGGTGGTCGTCTCCATGATCTGCGTACGCTATCGCGACGTGCCGCCGGTCATGGCCGCCGTGCTGCAGCTGCTGTTCTTCATCTCTCCGATCATCTGGGAACCGTCGAGCATCCGTGGCGGCGAATACATCGTCACGCTCAATCCGATCGCCTATCTGCTGGCGGTCACGCGCGGCCCCTTGATGGGCGACATTCCCAACCTCGCCACCTGGGCCGGCGCCATCGGGTCCGTAGTCGTCTTGACGGCCGCCATGATCTTTATCTACACGCGCTATCGGTCGCGCGTCGTGTATTGGGCCTGATGTCAGGGCCTTGCGTGACCTCTGGATTCGCCTCTCATGCCTCTGATTGAAGCCAAGCAACTCGGCATCGAATTCCCTGTCGCGCCGCCAAACGCGCGGTCGTTCCGGCATCTGGCCATCAAGGCGGCGTCACGCGTCGGCGGCCGGGTGTCCAAGAGCGAGGGCTCGTTCCAGTTCGTACAGGCGCTCGACGACATCAGCTTCACCTTGAAGCAGGGCGACCGTCTCGGCCTGTTCGGCCATAACGGCGCCGGCAAGACCACGCTGATCCGGGTCCTTGCCGGCATCTATGAGCCGACGCGCGGATCCCTGCGGGTGGTCGGACGTAACGTCCCCATGTTCGATATCGGCCTCGGAATGGATGAAGAGGCGTCCGGATACGAGAACATCCGGACCCGCGGCCTCATTCTGGGCCTCAGCCCCGAAGAGATCGAGGAGCGTGTCCCGGAGATCGTCGAATTCGCCGAACTCGGCGACTATCTCGAGCTGCCGATCCGGACCTATTCGTCCGGCATGCTGCTGCGCCTGGTGTTCTCGATCGCAGCCTCGATTCACGGCGACATCATCCTGATGGACGAGTGGATCGCCGTCGGTGACGCGCAGTTCCGCAAGAAGACCCATGATCGCCTGCAGGAGATCACGCTGCGCTCGGGAATCGTCGTGCTGGCCTCTCACGATCATGGCCTGTTGCGCGACACCTGCAATCTCGGGCTCTATCTCGAAGGCGGACGCGTGCGGGCGTTCGGCGCAATCGAGGATGTGATGAAAGAGCTGGCCACGGACTGAGCGGCCGGAGCCGGATCAGATGCGGCATGATGCACGCTGGACATGACCAGGATGACCGCCTCTCCCGCTGCGCCGAACGTGACCCTGGTGGTCCCGAACTTCAATCACGCCCACTACCTGCCTGAATCGCTCGGCAGCATCGTCAACCAGACCCGCGCCCCCGATCGTGTGATCATCATCGACGACTGTTCGACCGATGACAGCGTTGCAGTCATCTCGCGGTTCCTGGCGGGCCGGCCAAGCTGGCGGCTGGTCCGCCATGACACCAATCAGGGCGTGGTCCGCGGCCAGAACGAAGCCTTAGCCGCTGCGGAAACCGAATGGATCGGCTTTCTCGGGGCTGACGACGCACTGCATCCGACCTATCTCGAAAAGGCCATGGCGCAGGCTGCGCACCATACCGACGCCGGGCTCATCTTTGCCTGCTGCGAGATCATCGGACCGGACGGTCATTCCGGCAGACGCATGTTGCGGCCGATGATGTTGCCCGCCCCGGCGTCCACAATGCTCTCTCCGGCGGACATCCGCCGGATCCTGCGCGTGGGCGACAACTACTTCTCCGGCACCACGTCACTCTATCGCCGCCACGCCCTGCAGGCGCTCGGCGGTTTCGACGTCACGCTCGGATCGTTCTCGGACGCCTTTCTCGCTCGACGGCTCGCGCTGACCTATGGCTGCTACTTCATCGCCGAGGCGCTGGGCTACTGGCGTATCCATGGCCAGAACTACTCGACGACAACGGCGACCGATCCGGTTTCGCTCAACGCCAAGCTGGCCGAAGTCGGCGCCCTGATCGCCGGAAGCGAGCTGTTTCCCGACGGGTACGGCGCCCTCTTCGCACGACGCAATCGCTTCGGTGCCGCGCGGATGGTGCTGGGCAGCGAGACGGCGCCTTCCACCAAGGCGGCACGCGCGTCCGCCCTGCTCGACGGCAATATGCTCGACACGCGCCTGCTCCAGGCGATGTTGAGCTTTGGCGCCGTCGGCCGCCTTGCCGCGCTGGCCTGGATCACCCTGCGCACACGGCCGATGTCGCTGACGCGCCTGCTCGCCCAGACCGCAACGCGGCGCGCGATCATCTCCGCCACGTCGGGCTACCGTGCCGCATGACGATGCGCGCCCCCATCGGCTCTCTCCGGCATCGCCTCAGCAAACGGCGCGCAGCGACGACCGCCCCGACCCCGACCGTCCCTACCGTGCAGCCATCGCCGCAGGCGCCACGAGACCGCTGGTCGCCAAGAATCTGGCTGACGACATCGGCGTTCCGGCTCTACGCGTTCCTAAGCGCCAGACGGCGCCGGCTGCTGCCGCTGACAACCCGTGCCGCTAATCTCGTCGACCGCAAGTTCATCGTCGCGCCCGCCGGCGGCACCCTGCTCCGCCTGATGGACCGGTCGCTCGCGCGCGGATCGCTCCTCGGCACACTGCTGGCACGGCTGACGCTGGCAGGGCTTGCCGCGGCCGCGCAGGTTCATCTCGCCGCCAGCCGCAAACCAAGCGCGCTGCGTGCCGTGCGTCTGCTGAACCTGATCTTCCGCGAGCAGGTCCGTTCCCGCAGCGGCGTCGGCGCGCAGGCCTATTTCACCACTTTGGCTCTCTGCGGCGCCTATGACCGGATCGTGCGGGAGGCGTCGGGACCCGAGAGCATCGATAGTTTCGCGATCAATTTCGCCGTTGGCGTGGCGCACATGTATCGCGGCAATCTTGCAGTGGCAGCCCATTTCCTTCGCGCTGCTGCGGCCTCGGGCGACAGCAACGCGCTGCGCAAGCTTGGCGCAGTGCATGCCTTGAGCAAGGATCACGTGCAGGCAGCCGCATGCTTCAAGGCCTCGGTCGAGCGCGATCCGCGCTCGGTGATGGCGCACCAGAACTATGCCGGCGGCTATGATCCATCCACCTACACGCCAAGCGCATGGGAGCTGGAGAATGCCGGCGAGCTCCTGATCTACGACAACCTCATCCAGCTCGGAGAGAACTTCTATCACCAGGGCCGCTACGACGACACGTTCCGCTGCTATCAGGCAGCGCTCGATCACCAGGATGCGCTGGCGCGCAAATGGTCGATCCCCGACGCGCTGGTGCGGCGGATCGCGGCGAGCAGCAGCATTTTCGACCCCGCTCTCCCGGTGCGCCTGCTCGGCTACGAATGGGTGACGCTGATCGGTCATATCGGCTTCATCGACTGCCATCTGCGCATGGCAGCGCTGGGCATGCTGCCCCACGCCAATTACGTGCTGCTTGCTCCACCGCGCAAAGTGGTCAACCAGCCGTTTCTCCGGCTGTTCGCTTCGCATGTGAGCATGATCGAAGACCCCGCTCTCGTCGACGATCTCCTGCCCTACCAGCGGCTGGTCGGCGACCAGTTCATCGCCGTCCGCGGCAGCGACGGTCTGGCCGAGCCGTGGGCGCACGCGGCGTCGCGGGCGCAGGTGGCCTGGGCTGAGCAGCAGCGCGGTCCCATCGTGAAGGTTCCTGCGGAGCTGATGGCAACGGGCGCCGCCAGGCTGCGCGCGGCAGGCGTCACTGCTGACTGGTTCGTTGCGATGCACATCCGCGAAGGCGGCTATCACGGTGACGGCCCGGGGACGACGCGCCAGCATCGCTCTGCGAATGTCGGCGACTATCTCGAGGCCATTGCCGCCATTACCGCGCGCGGCGGCAGCGTCGTTCGACTCGGCGATCGCAGCATGACGCCACTCGGCGGCGTGGCCGGCGTGTTTGATTATGCTCACAGCGACATCAAGTCGGCGGAGATGGACCTCTACCTGTGTGCCGCCGCGCGCTTCTTCGTCGGAACGACATCGGGCCTGACAACAGCGGTGCAGGCGCTGGGAACGCCGATGCTGCTCGTCAACTGCATCTCCAATGACTGCCAGTTCTGGCACGAACGCACCGATTTCACCGTGCGTCCGGTCTACGACCGCCGTGCACGGCGCTATCTTTCGCTGCGCGAGACCTATCGCCAGCCGCTCCAGGCGCTTCTGATCGATACCGCCGTGCTGGAACGCCATGGGCTCGAGATCCACCCGAACAGCGCCGGGGATATCACTGCGGCGGTCCGCTACAAGCTCGACTGCCTGGAGGGCGCTGACCGGCCGTTGCGAGCGGGCGGGCCCCTGCTCGATCGCTATCGGACCGCTCTCGGCGACAACCGCTACAATTTCGGTGCCTCATTACCGGTGCCGGCGTTCTTGGCGCGGCTGCCCGAGCTTCTCGGTTAAGGCGCGTTCGCGCAATGCGTGCTCGGATACCGAGCAGTGCCGCCAAAATTTCATCGCACAGCCGCCCCTTAACCTTCGAGCAACAGCCTGGACCTGATACGTAGGGTGTAGTTGTGTTGCGAATCATTTCCACGCAGGACGGTTCTCGGGACGGCAGAAGGTCCCCCCCTCCCCGCGGTTCATGAGAATGGCTGGAGCTGAGGTGATGACTCAGACGTTGGGCTTGCAGTCCTCTACCACCGTTTCGGTGTTCAACACGGTGGCCGATGCCCCTCCCGCCACGCCGGTCGAGCTTCCCGAAGAGGCGGTCGAAGCGCAGCAAGCGCAGAGCAGCGTGAGCGCGATCGCGTCGGTGGTGGCGGTCACCTCTGGTGGACTGACCATCAATCTGCAATTCGATTCCAACGCCATGGCGCATGCGCCCCCGAGCTTCTTTGCCGGTATTCAGCAGGCAGCCGCGATCCTCGCCTCGGTGATCTCGGATCACATCACGCTCAACATCGCCATCGACTACAGCGGCACCGGCGGCGGCGCGGCGGCGGGTCCTGGCGGCGGTCAATGGATGACCTATTCGTCCGTCAGGTCCAACCTGATCAACTATGCAACCGCCGCGGATACGACCTTCAACGCCTTGCCGGCGGGATCAAGCATCCAGGGACAATCCTACGTCGCGGTGTGGAACTCGCAGCTCAAGCTGTGGGGCGGCCTCGGCGCCAACGACACCACCACCAGCGACGGCGTCGCAACGTTCACGACCGATATCAATCCGAGCCTGCTGGTCGGCGTGGCGCTGCACGAGCTCACGCACGCGTTCGGCCGCGTGCCCTATGGGCCTCAGCCCGATATTTTCGACTTCTACCGCTTCTCGAGCCCCGGCGTCCAATTGCTGACCGGCGGCGCGACGGCGTCCGCGGCCTATTTCTCGCTCGACGGCGGCTATACGAAGCTCGCGGATTTCGGCCAGTCCTCCGACCCGAGCGACTTCTTGAACAGCGGTGTGCAGGGATCCAACGATCCCTTCAATGAGTTCTACAACGGCAGCACGCTGCAGATGCTGACCTCCACCGATCTCAAGCAACTCGACGCGCTCGGGTTTCATCTGGCGGGATCGGTGATCCAGACGGACGGCGATACGCGCCTGACGCAGATCGGAAGCGCGTATTATCTCAACAGTGTTTCGAGCGGCGTCGGTCCCTACCTGAAATATGGCGGCGCGGCCGTTACCGTCGGTCAGTTCGGCAGCATCTCGCCAGTCGGAGCCGTCAAGACCGGCTCCGGTTATGATGTCGTCTGGCAGGTTACTGGCGCCGATCAGTTCACGTTCACTACCGCCGACAGCGCTGGCAATTATACGTCGAACCTTTCCGGTATCGTCTCGGGACACAGCTTGACCGCCGAACTGCTGGAAATGACTTTCGGCCAGGATTTCAACCACGACGGCACCGTCGGCGTCACGGCAGGGCTTGTGCACGCCAACGGCAACACCAGTCTGCTGCAGATTGCCGACGAGTATTTCATGTACGTTAACGGTTCAGGTCCGTCGATCAAGATCGGCGGTGCACCGCTTGTCGTCGGGCAGCTTGGCAACACGGCTCCGATTGCCGCAATCCAGAATGCTACCGGTTTCGAAATCGCCTGGAAGGACTCGAGCAGCGGCCAATTCACGTTCACGTACGCCGATAGCAATGGCAACTATAGT
>JBARNF010000689.1:0-14327 GCA_049802835.1 Bradyrhizobium sp. | reverse complement strand
CGCAGGTCAGAAGTTCGCCGTCGGCCCGGACCTCGTAGGTCTCCGGATCGACTTCGATGTCGGGCGTCGCGTCGTTGTGGATCATGCTCTTCTTGGAGATGCGACCGCGGGTGTTCTGCACCGCGTAGAGCTTCTTGGAGAGGCCGAGCTTGCGGGCGAGCCCGCCGGTGACCGCCGCCTTCGAGGTGAAGATCACCGAGGAGGCCGTCAGCGACTTGCCGAAGGCGCCGAACATCGGCTGGTAGTGCACCGGCTGCGGCGTCGGAATCGAGGCGTTCGGATCGCCCATCGGCGCCGCCACGATGGTGCCGCCCTTGATCACGCAGTCCGGCTTGACGCCGAAGAAGGCGGGCGACCACAGCACGAGGTCGGCGAGCTTGCCCTTCTCGACCGACCCGATCAGTTTCGACACGCCATGCGCGATCGCTGGGTTGATGGTGTACTTGGCGATGTAGCGCTTGACGCGGAAATTGTCGTTGTCCTTGCCCTTGTCCTGCGGCAGCGCGCCGCGCTGCTTCTTCATCTTGTCGGCAGTCTGCCAGGTGCGGATGATGACCTCGCCGAGCCGGCCCATCGCCTGCGAGTCCGACGACATCATCGAGAGCGCGCCGAGATCGTGCAGGATGTCCTCAGCCGCGATCGTCTCCTTGCGGATGCGGCTTTCGGCAAACGCAAGGTCCTCGGCGATCGACGGGTCGAGATGGTGGCACACCATCAGCATGTCCAGATGCTCATCGATGGTGTTGCGGGTGAACGGCCGCGTCGGATTGGTCGAGGACGGCAGCACGTTCTTCAAGCCGGCGACCTTGATGATATCGGGGGCGTGACCACCGCCTGCGCCTTCCGTGTGGAAGGCGTGAATGGTGCGGCCCTTGAACGCCTTGATGGTGTCCTCGACGAATCCGGATTCGTTCAGCGTGTCCGAGTGCAGCATCACCTGCACGTCGTAGTCGTCGGCCACCGACAGACAATTGTCGATCGCAGCCGGCGTGGTGCCCCAGTCCTCGTGCAGCTTCAGCGCACAAGCGCCGGCCTTGATCATCTCGACCAGCGCGGCCGGGCGCGAGGCGTTGCCCTTGCCGGAAATGCCGAGGTTGACGGGAAAGGCATCGAACGATTGCATCATCCGCCCGATGTGCCACGGGCCGGGCGTGCAGGTGGTCGCGAAGGTGCCGTGCGAGGGGCCGGTGCCACCGCCGAGCAGCGAAGTGACGCCACTCATCAGCGCATGCTCGATCTGCTGCGGGCAGATGAAATGGATGTGGCTGTCGAAGCCGCCGGCGGTGAGGATCTTGCCCTCGCCCGCGATCACGTCGGTGCCCGGGCCGATCACGATGGTGACGCCCGGCTGGATGTCGGGATTGCCGGCCTTGCCGATCGCGCTGATCATGCCTTCCTTGATCGCGACGTCGGCCTTCACCACCCCCCAATGGTCGACGATCAGGGCGTTGGTGATGACGGTGTCGGCCGCGCCCTGCTTGTTGGTCATCTGCGACTGGCCCATGCCGTCACGAATGACCTTGCCGCCGCCGAACTTCACCTCCTCGCCATAGGTGGTGAAGTCCTTCTCGACCTCGACGATCAGATCGGTGTCCGCCAGCCGGACCTTGTCACCGGTGGTCGGGCCGAACATGTCGGCATAAACGGAACGCTTGATCTTGACGGACATGTCCTGCTCCCACTCTCAAATCGCGTGCGGCTCAGTTGCGCTCACTTGCGCGGTGGCACCCGACACAATTCCTGAAATCTGGCGACGTTCTTCAGGCCGACATCGAACTTGCTCTTCAGGGCGGCGTCTCCAACCTTGAATTCGAAGGTCCCCGTGCGCTTGAGCTCCTCGAATGCAGGTCCCGTTACCGACAACAAAAAGCGATATCGCCATCCGCTGACATAGTTGAAATCAACATCGACTGTTGAGACCGTGTTATCTTCGGGTACCATGGCGATACCCGGCTCCTTATCGTTCAGAATGATCGAACCTATCGCGCGGCGAACGCTATCATTCGTGTCGCCGCTCGCGGTCGCATAGCCCAATGCCTTCTTGCATTCGAAGGCCGGCGAACCGATGTTGTCCGTAGCGTCATTGGCCGCGATGACAAGTTGCGCACTGTCCCTATCTTCGATGACACGCCATCGCACCTCATCTTCTGCGGCTTCGGCATGTGTCGACGTAAACAGCATCGTGGCTGCGAGGATAAAGCGTGAGAGAAATCCCGCCGCTCCAGCGCACATGGTGCTCACAGCGTTGCCCTCGCATTGGCGACCGTCTCGTCGAACAGCGCATCCAGCGCCGCATTCACACCGCGGCAGCCGGCGACGACCTGCTCGGCCCACCCCAGATACTCCATCAGCTCGAGCTGCTGCTCGAAGCCCGGCTCGAAGAAGATGCGGGCGCGGATGTTGCTGATCTTGTCGGCGATCTTGATCTGCTTGGCGCCGGCCGATTTGCCGGGGGCCGCGATGACCTGGACGTGGCGCCGCTCGCTCTTCGGCAGCGTCATGTCATCGGTGACTTCCGCCACGAGATCGGCGACACGGCGCCCAAAGCGCTCCGCCAGCTCGTCATGCGTCGTGTCGGTGTCCTCGATGGCGTCGTGCAGCCAGCCGGCGGCGACCAGTTCCGCATCCTCGCCGTCACAGGCCGCCGCCAGGATGCTCGCGACCTCGGCGAGATGATTGATGTACGGCTCCTCGTCGCGGCCCTTGCGCTGCTGGCCGGCATGACGACGCGCCGCGAGCTCGGCAGCTTCGGAGACGAGGCATAATCCGCTTGGCATCGTCTTACAGCTTGCCCATGACGTCGCCGCGGAAGCCGTAGACCACGCGCTTGCCGGCGAGCGCCACCAGCTGCACGTCGCGGGTCTGGCCGGGCTCGAACCGCACCGCGGTGCCGGCCGCGATGTCGAGTCGCATGCCACGCGCCTTCTTGCGGTCGAACTTCAGCGCCGGATTGGTTTCGAAGAAATGGTAGTGCGAGCCGACCTGGATCGGACGGTCGCCGGTGTTGGCGACCGAAACGGTCGCGGTCCTGCGGCCGGCGTTGAGCTCGATCTCGCCGTCCTGGATGAAGAGTTCGCCGGGGATCATTTCATCTTTCTCCATCATTCCGGCGCGGTCCAAAGGACCGAACCCGGAATCTCAAAAGCAATTGCAGACCAAATCTCTGGATTCCGGATTCGCCCTTCGGGCGCCCCGGAATGACGTGCAAGAATTCAGCGGATCGGCTCGTGCACCGTGACGAGCTTGGTGCCGTCCGGAAACGTCGCCTCGACCTGGATGTCGTGGATCATCTCGGCGATGCCGGGCATCACCTGCTCGCGGGTCAGGACCTGGGCACCCGCCTGCATCAGCTCGGCGACGGTGCGGCCGTCGCGCGCGCCTTCAAGAATGAAATCGGAAATGATCGCGACCGCCTCGGGATGGTTCAGCTTGACGCCGCGGTCGAGCCGGCGGCGGGCCACGATGGCCGCCATCGAGATCAAGAGCTTGTCCTTTTCGCGGGGAGACAGGTTCATGCGGACTCTCTGCTGATCGTCTTTCTGGTAATCGTCTTTTTGGTAAACGTCTAGTTGAGCCACAGCCGCGGCAGCGGCACGGTCGACGCACAGCCGAGCACCGCCATCATGTCGGCGCGCAGGCTCGCGGCATCTTGGGCACAGAAGCGTGCCATTGCAAATCCATTCCAGGCCGACAGCCCGGCCTCTCCCCGGAAGGCTGGCAGACTGTCCCTGATGCGCTCGACCAGCGCGGCGTCGCCCGGCACGATCAGCGCGGTCCCGATTGCCGCGCCGCCCTTGGCGATGGCGGGTTGCGCAAGCTTGTCGCCCATGTCGCCATCGAGGCGGACCGTCTCGGCGAACACGAGCTTGCCGCCGCGCCGCACCCGCCAGCGGTCGACGAATTCGCCCTCGCGGATCGTCTCGCCCATCGCGGCGCGTCCGAACACGACGATCTCGCACAGCAGGAGCGAGGCGGTGTCCGCGAGGTCGATGTCGATCCGGCGATGGATGCGGGCGCGGTCGAACAGGATGGTCTCCTGCGGCAGCCAGGAGATGTGCGCGTGTGCCGCGGCATTCAGCGAGATGTCGAGCTCGGCCGGCTTGCCGGACGCGCGATAGACCTTCTCCGCAGCGGCGCTCGACAAGGTCACGCGGGTGCCCTCGCCGGCCGCGACCTCGATCGCAAAGCGATCACCGCCAGCGATGCCGCCGGCCGTGTTGACGAACATCGCCGAGAGACCAGCGTCCTCAGGTGAGGGAAAGCGGACTCGCAGCGAGCCGGATTCGTGCAAATGATGGCGCCGCGTCAGGCCATCCTGCAGCCGCACGTCGAAACGCACCGCGCCGCGGGCGCGGTTGGCCTCAAATATGTCGGCAGCAATGCTGGCGGGATCGGCCCGCATCGATCCCCTCCCCTTGGGACCAGACGCGGAGAGAGACCGCGTCGACGAGGCTACATGTCAATCACAGCGCCATCTGGCGGCTGATCTCGGCCGGATCGAGATTGGCGCGCGTGCAGGTAAACTTCACCGCGCCACGATCCATGACGGCGAAGTTGTCGCCGAGTTCGCAGGCAAAGTCGAGATACTGCTCGACCAGAACGATCGCGATATTGCCGAGATTGCGCAGGTAGGAAATGGCGCGACCGATGTCCTTGATGATCGAGGGCTGGATCCCCTCGGTCGGCTCGTCCAGCAGCAGGAGTTTCGGCCGCATCACCATAGCCCGGCCGATCGCGAGCTGCTGCTGCTGGCCGCCCGAGAGGTCGCCGCCGCGCCGGCCCAGCATCGACTGCAGCACCGGAAACAGCGAGAACACGTCATCCGGGATGCTGCGGTCGCTGCGCTTCAGGGGGCCGAAGCCGGTCTTGAGATTTTCCTCGACCGTGAGCAGCGGGAAGATCTCGCGGCCCTGCGGCACGAAGCCGATGCCCTTGCGCGCCCGCTCGTAGGGCTTCAGATGGGTGATGTCGGCGCCATCGAAGGTGATGGTGCCGGAGGCCAGCGGATATTGCCCGACCAGCGCCCGCAGCAGCGAGGTCTTGCCGACGCCGTTGCGGCCGAGCACGCAGGTGACCTTGCCCGGCTCCGCCGCGATCGAGACGCCGCGCAACGCCTGGGCGGCGCCGTAATAGAGGTTGATGTCCTTGACGTCCAACATCGCCTAGCGCCCCAGATACACTTCGATCACCCGCTCGTTCGACGACACCTGATCGATGGTGCCCTCGGCCAGCACCGTGCCCTCATGCAGGCAGGTGACTTTGACGCCGAGTTCGCGAACGAAGGTCATGTCGTGCTCGACGACCATGACGGTGTGATCCTTGTTGATTGCCTTCAGCAGCTCGGCGGTCTGATGCGTCTCGACGTCGGTCATGCCGGCGACCGGCTCGTCGACGAGCAGCAGCTTCGGATCCTGCGCCAGCAGCATGCCGATCTCGAGCCATTGCTTCTGGCCGTGCGACAGGCTGCCGGCGAGCTTGCGCCGGACGTCCTTGAGCCGGACGGTTTCCAGCACCTTGTCGATCTGCTCCGCTTCATTTCTCGATCCGCGCCAGAACAGCGTGCCCTTGACGCTGTGGTCGACGTTGAGGGCAAGCAGCAGGTTGTCCTCCACCGACTGGCTCTCGAACACGGTCGGCTTCTGAAACTTGCGGCCAATGCCGAGCTCGGCGATGCGCGTCTCGTCGAGCCGGGTCAGGTCAGTCTTGCCGTCGAACATGACCGTGCCCTCATCGGGCTTGGTCTTGCCGGTGATGATATCCATCATCGTCGTCTTGCCGGCACCATTCGGACCGATGATGGCGCGCATCTCGCCGGGCTCGAGCGCCAGCGAGAGGTTGTTGATGGCGTGGAAGCCGTCGAACGAGACGTGCACACCGTCGAGGTAGAGCAGAGCGGAGGTCGCCCTGTTGTCCATCACGTTCATGCGCTCACTCCGCCATCTTGGGTTCAGTGACGCCGTCCTCGCGGGCGGCGCTGTCGGCGTTCGGCCTCTTGGTGTTCAGTTGATCCCACCAGGAATTGAAGGTGCCGACGATGCCCTTGGGCAGCAGCAGAGTCACGAGCACGAACAGCGCGCCGAGCATGAACAGCCAGTAGGGCGCCAGCATGCCCGACGTGAAGAAGGTCTTGGCGTAGTTGACGACGACGGCACCGAGCGCTGCACCGACCAGCGTACCGCGGCCACCGACCGCGACCCAGATCACGGCCTCGATCGAGTTGCCGGGCGCGAACTCGGACGGGTTGATGATACCCACCTGCGGAACGTAGAGGGCGCCGGCGACGCCTGCCATGCAGGCCGAAAGCGTGAACACGAAAAGCTTGTAGGATTCGACGCGATAGCCGAGGAAACGCGTGCGCGACTCGGCGTCGCGGATTGCGATCAGCACCTTGCCGAGCTTCGAGGAAACCACGGCCCGGCAGATCAGGAAGGCCGCGATCAGCGCGAGGCAGCTCAGCGCGAACAAGGCGGCGCGGGTGCCCTCGGCCTGGACGTTGAAACCAAGGATATCCTTGAAGTCGGTCAGGCCGTTGTTGCCGCCGAAGCCGAAATCATTGCGGAAAAACGCGAGCAGCAGCGCATAGGTCATCGCCTGGGTGATGATCGAGAGATACACCCCTGTCACGCGCGAGCGGAAGGCGAGCCAGCCGAAGCAGAAGGCGAGCAGGCCGGGCACGACGAGCACCATCAGGGCTGCGAACCAGAACATGTCGAAGCCATACCAGTACCAGGGCAGCTTGGAATAGTTCAGGAACACCATAAAGTCCGGCAGGACAGGATTGCCATAGACGCCGCGGGTGCCGATCTGGCGCATCAGATACATGCCCATGGCGTAACCACCGAGCGCGAAGAACGCGCCATGGCCGAGCGAGAGGATGCCGCAATAGCCCCAGATCAGGTCGATCGAAAGCGCCAGGATCGCGTAGCAGACATACTTGCCCCACAGCGCGACCAGATAGGTCGGCACCTGCAAGGCCGAGCCGGCCGGCAGCAGCAGATTGGACAGCGGAATCAGGATGCCACAGGCTGCGACCACCAGCACGAAGATGGTGGCCGCGCGATCGAGCGACCGGGTGAGCATATGCGGCATCATGCTTCCACCGCCCGGCCCTTGAGCGCGAACAGGCCGCGCGGGCGCTTCTGAATAAACAGGATGATCAGCACCAGGATCGCGATCTTGCCAAGCACCGCGCCGGCGACCGGCTCCAGGAACTTGTTGGCGATGCCGAGCGTGAAGGCGCCGACCAATGTGCCCCAGAGATTACCGACGCCGCCGAACACCACGACCATGAAGGAATCGATGATGTAGCTCTGGCCGAGATTGGGGCTGACGTTATCGATCTGCGACAGCGCGACGCCGGCGATGCCCGCGATGCCCGACCCGAGCCCGAAAGTAAGCGCGTCGACGCGCGAGGTCGCAATTCCCATCGACGCGGCCATGCGCCGGTTCTGCGTCACCGCGCGCATTTCGAGGCCGAGCGCGGTATAGCGCAGCATCGCAAGCAGGATCGCGAACACGGCCATCGTGAAGCAGAGGATCCAGAGCCGGTTATAGGTGATGGTGATCTGGCCAAGCTCGAAGGCGCCGCTCATCCAGGAGGGATTGCCGACCTCGCGGTTGGTCGGACCGAACGCCGTACGGACCGCCTGCTGCAGGACCAACGACAGGCCCCAAGTGGCCAGCAGCGTTTCCAGCGGCCGCCCGTAGAGAAAGCGGATGATGCTCCGCTCGATCAGCACGCCAATGGCTCCTGCCACAAGGAAGGCGAGCGGAACCGCGATCAGCAGCGAGTAGTCGAACAGCGCCGGATAGCGCGTGCGGATGACCTCCTGCACCACGAAGGTGGTGTAGGCTCCCAGCATCACCATCTCGCCATGGGCCATGTTGATGACGCCCATGACCCCGAAGGTGATGGCAAGCCCAATGGCCGCCAGCAGCAGCACCGAGCCGAGCGACAGGCCGTACCATGCGTTCTGCACCCCGGACCAGATCGCGAGCGAGCTCTGGATCGAGGCGATCGCGGTGGCCGCCGCCTTGGCGACGCTCGCGGGCTGATCGCCACTGCTGATCTCGGTCAGCAGCGCCAATGCTTCCTGGTCGCTGCGCGCCCTGATGGTCGCGACGGCATCGAGCTTGTCGACCTCGCTGGCATCGGACTTGAACAGGATGATCGCGGCCCGCGCATCCGCGAGCGCCTGCTTGACCGCGCGATTGGTTTCCTTGGCGAGCGCCGAATCCACGGTCGGCAGCGTCGCCTCGTCATGCGACTTGAATACGGATTTCGCAGCCGACAGGCGCGTGTTCAAATCCGACGACAGCAGGGTCAGGCCGCCCAGCGCAGCATCGACGCTGCGGCGCAGGCGGTTGTTGAGGCTGACCGCCGCGGCATTGTCGGGCAGCTTGTCGACCTCGGCGCCCGTCGCGGCATCGATGATCTTGCCGTCGGTCTGCTTGACATAGACCTTCTTGGTCTCGGCATCGAACATCAGCCGCTCGTCCTGCAGCGCGCTGATGATCTGGAAGGCCAACGGGCTGCCCGAAACGGCGATTTCGCCGACCGCATCATCGGTGTCGGAGAAATCATCGGTGGCGAACTTCGCGACGGACTCTTCGAAACTGGCCGCGAAGGCAGGAACGGCAGCGACGATCAGGGCAATGGAAAGAAGAAGGCTGCGAACGATCGCAAGAACAATGGCAGGCACTGGACCACCCCGGCAGGAGGAAGAGAGAAGGCGGTGAGATCCACCGCCTTCTCCGGTCGCGATGACGTCGTCAGGTCGAGCTCAGGTGCCCGAACCCAGGCACTTGTTGGTCTTGACGTTGTAGTTGCCGCACTTCTTGCCGACCCAGTCGCCGATCAGGTCCTTGGAGCCTTCCAGCTCCTTCGACCAGGCGTCGCCGGGGACCAGATCCTTGGTCTTGTAGACCACGCTGAACTGGCCATCGCCCTTGATCTCGCCGATGAACACCGGCTTGGTGATGTGGTGGTTCGGCAGCATCTTGGACACGCCGCCGGTCAGGTTCGGCGCCTCGGTGCCGGGGAGAGCGTCGATGACCTTGTCCGGATCGGTCGACTTCACCTTCTCGACCGCCTTCACCCACATGTTGAAGCCGATCACGTGGGCTTCCATCGGGTCGTTGGTGGTGCGCTTCGGGTTCTTGGTGTAGGCCTGCCACTCCTTGATGAACTTCTCGTTGGCCGGAGTCTTGATCGACTCGAAGTAGTTCCAGGCGGCGAGATGGCCGACCAGCGGCTTGGTATCGATGCCGGCGAGCTCTTCCTCACCCACCGAGAACGCGACGACCGGGATATCCTTGGCCTTGATGCCCTGGTTGCCGAGCTCCTTGTAGAACGGAACGTTGGCGTCGCCGTTGATGGTCGAGACCACCGCGGTCTTCTTGCCGGCCGAGCCGAACTTCTTGATGTCGGCGACGATCGTCTGCCAGTCGGAGTGACCGAACGGCGTGTAGTTGATCATGATGTCGTCCTGAGCCACGCCCTTCGACTTCAGGTAGGCTTCCAGGATCTTGTTGGTGGTGCGCGGATAGACGTAGTCGGTGCCGGCCAGCACCCAGCGCTTCACCTTCTCTTCCTTCATCAGGTAATCGACCGCCGGAATCGCCTGCTGGTTCGGCGCCGCACCGGTGTAGAACACGTTGCGCTCGCTCTCCTCGCCCTCGTACTGGACCGGGTAGAACAGGATGCTGTTCAGCTCCTTGAACACCGGCAGCACCGACTTGCGCGACACCGAGGTCCAGCAGCCGAACACGACCGCGACCTTGTTCTTGGTGATCAGCTCGCGTGCCTTCTCGGCGAACAGCGGCCAGTTCGAAGCGGGGTCGACGACGACGGCCTCGAGCTTCTTGCCGAGCACGCCGCCCTTCTTGTTCTGTTCGTCGATGAGGAACAGGATCGTATCCTTCAGCGTCGTTTCGCTGATGGCCATGGTGCCGGACAACGAATGCAGAACGCCGATCTTGATGGTGTCGTCGGCAGCCTTGGCCTGGCCAAAGCCAGCAGCACCGAGCGCCAGGCCGGCAGCAGCAGCCAGCCAGCGACGGCGGCTGAACGGCGCCGTTAATTCCTGAGTGAGTCGAGTAAGCATGAGGTAATATCTCCCTGACGCAGACATGCTTCACGGCCAAGGCGGCGGCGGCGGTCTGCGGCGTCAGAATCGCAAGAAGCATGCCATGCCCCTCACCTCACTCAACATATTGAAAATAAAAAGAGAATCTGGTTCAGCGCGGCGCAACGTCGCATCTGATTGGCGCGAAACTGGGCGAGACCGCTGATCAATTCACCGGCAAATCGCCCTGGATTTATGCACTTTGTTTTGAATGACTAAATTTAAAGCAGCAGAGTACCGCTTTCAGGGCCGCTCTGGTGCGCGCCGGCCTTGAAAGTGCCGCCAACCTGTTCCATATATCGGATAGATCGAGGCGAATCGGCCGGATCTTTGCAAGCCGCGTGTTCTTTAGCTCGCTCAGAGCTTCTGGCTTCGCATTCTCACCCATCCAATCTAGGCGCTCCCAACACGCGGGTGTCTCAATCACCCGCCCGCGTCCGGCTCGCAAGCCGGCTCGGGCCTTATCCTCTTATGGAAAGCCCAAGCTTTTGACATCCTTTCAGGATTTTAGCCTCGCCGACGCGCTGACGCGCGCGCTCAAGGAAGAGAACTACCACACCCCCACCCCGATCCAGGTACAGACGATTCCTTTGGCCCTCGAAGGCCGCGACGTGATCGGCATTGCCCAGACGGGAACCGGCAAGACCGCTTCGTTCGCGCTTCCGATCCTGCATCGCCTGCTTGAGAACCGGACCAAGCCGCAGCCGAAGACGGCACGCGTGCTGGTGCTGAGCCCGACCCGCGAACTGTCCGGCCAGATCCTCGACAGCTTCAACACCTATGGCCGCCACATCCGCTTGAGTTCCGCGCTTGCCATCGGCGGCGTGCCCATGGGACGCCAGGTGCGCGCCGTCATGCCGGGCGTCGAGGTGCTGGTCGCGACGCCAGGCCGGCTGCTCGATATGGTCCAGGGCAATGCCATCAAGCTGTCCCAGGTGGAGTTCCTGGTGCTCGATGAAGCCGACCGCATGCTCGACATGGGCTTCATCAACGACATCCGGAAGATCGTAGCCAAGCTGCCGATCAAGCGGCAGACGCTGTTCTTCTCGGCGACCATGCCCAAGGACATCGCCGAACTCGCCGATGCCATGCTGCGCAACCCGGCGCGCGTCGCAGTGACCCCCGTATCCTCGACGGTCGAACGCATCACGCAGCGCGTGATCCAGGTCGACCACTCGGCCAAACCGAACCTCCTGGCGCAGTTGCTCAAGGAGGAGCCGGTCAATCGTGCACTGGTGTTCACGCGCACCAAGCACGGCGCCGACAAGGTGGTGAAGGGCCTCGAAAGGGCCGGCATCCCCGCTCAGGCGATCCACGGCAACAAATCGCAGAACCATCGGGAACGCGTGCTGGCGGCCTTCCGCTCCGGCGAAATCCGCACGCTGGTCGCAACCGATATTGCCGCACGCGGCATCGACGTCGATGGCGTCAGCCATGTCGTGAACTTCGATCTGCCGAACGTCCCCGAAACGTACGTCCACCGCATCGGCCGCACTGCGCGCGCCGGGGCCGAAGGGATCGCGATCTCACTGGTGGCGGGAGCGGACGAGCTGTCCTACCTGCGCGACATCGAGCGGCTGATCAAGACCACGCTGCCGCGCGAAGACCGTCGCATTCCGGGGCACCGCGAGGCCGCGCCTCCGGCGGCCAAGCCGCCGCAACGCAACGGCCGTCCCGGCATGCAGAATGTACGGGCCAACGAGGGCGGCAACGCCGCAAAAGGCCCTCGCCGTGGTCGCCGGTCCAATGCTAAGGTGGCGCCTCTGCTAGGCAATCGTCAGGAGCCCCAACGTCCGTCGCAAGGCGGCGGCGACAAGGCCGGGACGATTCAGGGCGTTGCGTTCCTGCATCGCGAGGGCAGACCCAAAACCCACGTTCAAAACCGCAATCAACGGCCGAACTAGTCGTCTATCGATCTGGAGAGACACATGGCTAAGGAAGAGCTGATCCAGTTCGAAGGGCTGGTCACCGAAATCCTTCCCGACGCTCGCTACCGGGTGCAACTCGATGCGGGGCACGAGATCGTCGCCTATACCGCAGGCAAGATGAAAAAGAATCGCATCAAGACGCTCGCGGGAGACCGCGTGACCGTCGAGATGTCGCCCTACGATCTCGAAAAGGGCCGGCTGATCTTCCGTCACAAGGACGAGCGCCCGAACTCGGCGGGCGGTCCTCCGCGCGGTGCAGCGCAGCGTGGCGGGCAGTTCCGCCGTCGCTGAGCGCCGCGGGCGGAACATTGTTTCGCCTGGGTCGCGATCTGATCATCTGTTGCGCAATCAGCGCGCCGGCGACGAGCCGGCGCGTCAAAAAATTCGTGCGGCCGCACGCAGCTCAGGATTGTTTTGCGTGGCCATTTCCAATAATATATCCCGCAATCGATTTTCGGCCGGACGAGATTAGCTATTACCGGTACAGCCGGTTCAGACGCTGACGACCCTTCCAAAAATTCGATCTAACCAGCCCAGAATCCTGGGTTACGACATTTGATATCTGAGAAGGGAA
Organism: Bradyrhizobium sp.; assembly: GCA_049802835.1. GTDB lineage: Bacteria > Pseudomonadota > Alphaproteobacteria > Rhizobiales > Xanthobacteraceae > Bradyrhizobium. The sequence goes on along the minus strand of JBARNF010000689.1, from coordinate 1,698 downwards.
CTACCCCCGTGAGCATGGGAACCGTGAAGTGGTTTAACGCAACCAAGGGCTATGGCTTCATTCAGCCGGATGACGGCGGCAACGACGTGTTCGTGCACATCAGCGCCGTCGAGCGCGCTGGCCTCGGCACGCTGCGCGAAGGCCAGAAGATCTCCTACGAGATCGTGGCGGATCGCCGTTCGGGCAAGTCGTCGGCCGATAATCTCCGCGCCGCCAACTGAGCTGCGGCCCGGGCGATTGCCCGCGAACGACACGAAAGGCCGCCTCGCGCGGCCTTTTTCATTTCTGGCGGGTCTTCTGATTGGCGAGGTTCGCGGCGCGCCGCAGACCGGCGCAGGCGCCGGTCTCCGAACTCAGCAGGATGTCGCGGGGCTCAAGTAGACGCAGGTCGACTGCCGCGGCCGGGTATAGGCGACATCGCTGAGATTGACGCCGGTCTTCCCCATCACGTAACCGATCGTCGGAACGTACTGATAGCTCACTTCGCTGAAGATCAGATAGGTGCCACTGACCAGCAGTTCGGCGGGTATGCCGACCTGCGTCCCCGGGTTTCGCTGGGCCGAGCCGCTGCTCCACTTGACGGTCGCCTTCATCGTGCTCGGATCGACATAGAGCTCGCTGATGGTCGCGTTCACCGGCGTCGTCGAATAGGGATACAGGATGCCGGTCGAAGCAGCGAAGAAGTTCGAGAAGTCGGCGCTGCCGACCGAGGTCGACTGCGAGGTCAGATCGGACAGGGTTCGCGCCATCAGGGTGACCTTGCGATCGACGGCGATCGCCGAGCAGAACTCGACCGTGCCGAAGAACATCACCAGCATCAACGGCACGATGAATGCGAACTCCGTCGCGGCGACGCCGCGGCCATCGGCGACGAAAGCCGCGATGCGGCGCCGCAGGCTGAAGCGCAAAGACCTACCGGGTATTCTTCCGCGATGCATGATGGATCCCTGGCCCCCTTATGAGTAAGGCTCGTTCTTGAAGGCGGCCGTGCCGACCAGCAGCCGCTTGCTGCCGGACAGATTGGCGATGTTGTAGCCCAGCCCGGTCACGAAGATCGGCCACTGATAGAACAGCCTGACCACCACGATGTCACCAGCGGCGCCGGGACTGTAGGTCATGTTGTTGACGAAGTTGCCGGTGTTGTCGATCTGGCTGCTGATCGAGACGCTCGAGAACGAGGAATAGCTCTTCACGTCGATGTAGATCTTGTTGCAGTCGAACAGCGCCGGGACCTGGGTGCAGACGTAGGTCGCGAACTGCGACTGCGTATAGGAGCCCTGCTGCGCCTGGCCGGTCAGGATCATACGCGCCGAATCCTGGGTGATCGTCTCGAGCACCTGGCCGGCGAAGAACATCAACGCCGTTTCGATGATCGCGAACAGGAGCGCAAAGAAGATCGGGGCGACCAGGGCAAACTCGACGACGGCCGATGCCCGCCGGTTGCGCCGGAAGCGTCGCAACAGCCTGCTGATCGAAGCGGTCGAGGATACGGGGGCTTGCATTGGCTCATCCGGATTGGAAAGGCACATCAACCTGAGCGAAAGAATTAGCGGAAACTTCTTGGGAAAGAGTTTCCTACAATCCAAACCAAATGGCCGGACGCGGCAACGTTTTGCTAACCAGGCTCGAAAGCCTGCTGCGGGCGCGGTCGAGCCGACGGCGCGCGCCCCGCGTTCGCGGCGGTCCCTCGCACGATGG
>JBARNF010000688.1:0-7451 GCA_049802835.1 Bradyrhizobium sp. | reverse complement strand
GCCCCACAAGGTCTCGTACTCGGTCTCGACGATCGGCTCCTCCAGGTCCTTCTTCGGGACGTAGATGGAGAGGCCGGTTTCCGGCGAGCGGCGGATCATGACTTTCATTAGGTGAGCTCCGTGGATCTGAGGGCGTCCGCCGATTGCGAAGGATGATGCTGCAGCCACGCCGGCGATGTCTCGCGCAGCCGGCTGACAATGTCGGGCAGGACATGCAGGACGCGTTCGATGTCGTCCGCCGTTGTGTCGCGCGACAGCGAGAAGCGCACGGCACCGCGCAACAGATCCGGCGGCACGTTCATCGCGCGCAGCACGTGGGATGGCTCCATCGAGCCCGACGCGCAAGCCGAGCCGAGCGACACCGCGATGCCGGCCTGGTTCAGGCGCATCACGATCGGCTCGCCTTCCAGATGCTGGAATGCAATGTTCGACGTGTTCGGCAGCCGCTGCTCGGGATCGCCGAGCACGACGCAATGGCCGACGCCGCGGATGATGCCCTGCTCCAGCCGGTCGCGCAGTGCACGTACCCGGCCCTGCTCGTCGGCAAGATTTTTTGCGGCGAGCTCAGCGGCCTTGCCGAGCCCGATGATGGCCGGGACGTTCTCGGTGCCGCCGCGCCGGCGGCGCTCCTGCGGGCCACCGCGGACCAGCGGCGCGAATGGTGTGCCCTTGCGGAGGTACAGCGCACCAATGCCCTTGGGACCGTGCAGCTTGTGACCCGACAGCGACAGCATGTCGACAGCGGCGGATTTCAGATCGATCGCGACCTTGCCGACGGCCTGCACCGCGTCGGTATGAAACAGCGCGCCAACCTGATGCGCGAGCCGGGCCAACTCCGGAATCGGAAACAGCGTGCCGGTCTCGTTGTTCGCCCACATCACCGAGGCGATCGCGGTGCGCGGCCCGAGCGCGCGCTTGTAGGCATCGAGATCGAGGCAACCGGCCGCATCGACGCCGATCAGATGCACCTTGATGCCGCGCTTGTCGCTGAGATATTCGACCAGCGACAGGATCGCGGGATGCTCCACCGCCGTCGTGACGATCTCGTCGCGCGCGTCTTGCGTCTCCAGCGCCGACAGGATCGCGGTGTTGTCGGATTCCGTGCCGCCCGAGGTGAAGACGATCTCGTGATCGAAGGCGGCCCCTAGCAGCGCCTGCAAGCTCTTGCGTGCCTGACGTACGGCGCCGGCAACATCGCTGCCGAATGCATGCGAGGACGACGCATTGCCGAACTGGTCCGAGAAGAACGGCAACATTGCCGCAACGACCTCAGGATCCGCACGGGTCGTCGCGTTGTTGTCGAGATAGACCGGACGCAAGACCGCTCCTTAATGCCGCGCCTTGGGTGCGCCGGCCACCGGAACGAGACGGACGAACTCGCCGAGCTTCTCGATCATACGGGCCTGGATGCCCTCCAGCGTCGCGCTGGCGAGCTTGCAGAAGATGCAGGCGCCGGCGAGCTTCACCATGACCTTGTTGCCGTCGATCTCGACGAGCTCGCAATCGCCGCCGTCACGCTTGAGGTTCGGACGGATCTCCTCGATCACGGCCCGGATGATCCGTTCGCGCTCGCTCATCTGGGCCGGCGCGTCGACGATACCCTGGGATTCGACCAGCATGATTTCACTTCTCTCGGCTTGTTGAGGATCAGGGCGACGGATTGTCAGGCGAACGACTTGCCGCAGCCGCAGCTCGACTTGGCATTCGGATTCTCGAAGGTGAAGCCGGAGCCCTCCAGCGCGACGACGAAATCGATCGTCGTCCCTTCGAGATATTCGAGACTCTTGTGATCGACGAGCACACGCACGCCCTCGCGCTCGATCACGGTGTCCTCGGCTTCGCTGCCGCTGACGAGACCCATGTTGTACTTGAGCCCGGCGCAGCCGCCGGCTTCGACCATGATCCGCAAGCCATCGACCGGCTTGTCTGAAGTCGTGATCGCATTGCGGACCGCATTGATGGCGCTATCGGTCAGGTTGATCATCATCGCTTCGCCTTTCCCATTCGGCTGTTGCGAACAGGATTGGCAAGTCTCGTGCCATGCAGCAATCGACTGAAAAGACTGGAATTTCCGGGTCACCGCTGTGACGTTTCCGACGCATGTCGCTTTCCCGACAAGACCTTTCGGCGGCGTGTCGATCGCGATGTTCCGGGGATGTCTGGCGTAAACCCGACAATGCACCGGGATCACCGCCAAAAGCACAAGTAAATCAGTGCGCGAGGGACAGCGGCAGACAAATTGCATCAGCACCTCATGACCGCGCCGTGCGGCGAGACGGCTCATGACGACATGCGAGGGGATTTCTGATGACGACATTGGAGAAGACGGTTGCGATCGAGACCACCGCGCTCGCGCAGCTCGACAAGGACGGACGGCTGCTCAACGCCGTCCTCAAGGCGCCGACCACCAAGCCGGGACGGTTCGGTTTCCGCGGCGACATCGCGCTGAAATTCCAGACCCAGGTCGCGGACGAGAAGCGGCCGCCGGACTTCTCGGTCGAGCAGGTGCTGACGATCGTCAACGACGGCGAGGCCACGATTCCGGTGCTCGTCGGCTACATCCACTCGCTGGCCTATCTCGAGACGGCGGTCGAGGTGCTCAAGGGTCTGCTGCGGCCCGACGGTAGCTACTTCATGTTCTGCAACAACATCGACCTGCTGGCGAAGTACCGCATCAAGATGGGCGACATTACTTTTTATGTGCTGCCCTGCGACGAATCCACCGTCTGGAAGGAGATGCTGGACTTGTTGTCGATCGACAAGAACGACATCAAGAAGCTCGATACCGCGGGCAAGCTCGACTACGTCCTCGATGCTGCCAAGGGGTTCAGCGAGTCCTATGAGCTCATTGCCTACGCGGATGCGCTGGCCAAGATGGAGCCGGTCAAGAACCGCAACGAGAATCGTCCGGTCTGAGGCCGCCCGGTTCGCTTCGGTCAGCTTTCGGAAGCTGACATCCAAGATGAAGTCCCAGCATGCGCCGCCGGGACTTCGCTTCAGATCGCAGCCTCAACCTTCCTCACACTGCAGGCCGGTCGCGTCCTCATCGTCCTCTTCGTCCTCGACCAGCGTCACCCCGGTCACGCAGATGTCGTCATCCAGCACGGTCAACGCGACCGGCGTGAGGCTCTCGCCCTTGCAGGGACCGTCTACGCAGAGCCCGGTGCCGATCTCAAACAGTGAGCCGTGCTTGCCGCATAGGATGCGCAAGCCGTTCGAATCCAGGAACTGATTGCGCTCCCAGTCGAGATTGACCTTGTCGTGCGGACACATGTTGACATAGCCGAACACCTGCTTGCCCCAGCGGATGACGACGATCGGCCAGGGCCGGTGCGTACCGTCCTCGGCCACGATCATGAGCTGGAAGCCCATCGCGCGGCGGCTCGGGATGTCGTTGAAGCTGCAGATCGCGTAAGCCACGTCGGTCGTCATGTCAGGCCTCATCGATGTCTGGCGCATTTCCGACATTGGCCGCTTTGAGCAGATCGAGAGCGACAGTCGGGCTCGCTTGCGGCACTCGCTGCAAGATTCGCGCAACTTTGCCGCGGCGGACGCCCCTCTTCGCCACTGCAGGAAACTGGCACAAAACTTGAAAATTTCCTCGTCAAAGATGCCGATGTAAGGAGATTGACATGAACGTTGCGCTCGATTTCGTCGAAAGCTTGCTGGACGACATCAAGGCTGCTTTGGATGGCGGAACGCTGACGGTGTACTCGGTGGCGCGTCCGATCACGGCGGACAAACCGGTCGACCGCAGCGGCGTGCTCGCGACCTTCACCTTTGGCTCGCCCGCGTTCGGGTCGGCCACGGATGGCCTGGAACAGCCGAACTTCGTCGCCGCATCGGTGCCCGCTGCCACCGTCGGCACGCCCGGCTTCGCGCGCGCTCGCAAGGCCGACGGCACCACGGTTGCCGATTTCTCCGCCGGCCCCGGCGAGCGCGAGATCAAGTTCACCGAAGTGTCGTGCTCGCCCGGCGCGCCGGTCACCGTCGCAACCTTCAAGATCATCGCCGAGGGCGGCTGGCCCGAGCGTCCGGAATATTACGACACGCATCCGCGTCCGGGCTACCCGATGCCGAAAACGCTCTGACGCGCCACGGCCGGTCAGCGGATCAAGTCTCCTGTTGTATTCACAAATCGCGAGCGCATGCATGAGCACAGACACCTCTGACGCCCTGGTCAGCTCCGAATGGCTGGCGCAGCATCTGTCCGATCCCACGATCAGGATCCTCGACTGCACCTGGCATCATCCAAGCACCAACCTGGACGGCCGTACGCAATATCGCGGCCGGCACCTGCCAGGCTCGGTGCATTTCGACATCGATCAGATCGCCGACAAGTCCAACCCGCTCCCGCACATGCTGCCTTCGGCGGAGGATTTCGCCCACAAGGTCGGGCTGCTCGGCATCGGCAGTGCCGACCGCGTCATCGTCTACGATCGCCACTATGGCGGCTCTGCCGCGGCGCGGGTGTGGTGGATGTTCCGGGTATTCGGGCATGACAACGTCGCCCTGCTCGACGGTGGCTTCGGCAAATGGACCAAGGAGAAGAGGCCCGCGGAGATGACGCCGGTGCGCCCGGCGCCGGCGAGTTTCACCTCAAGCTTCAGGCCTGGCCTGGTCGCGACCTCGGCCGGCGTGCAGAGCCTCTCGCAAGACGGCGGCGCGCAACTGATCGACGCTCGCGGCCCCGGCAAGTTCGACGGCACGCAGCCTGACGTGTTCACCTTCAAGCGCCAGGGCCACATTCCCGGTGCCGTCAACCTGCCCTGGGCCGATCTCGTCGATCCCGACACCGGCGTCCTCCTGGCGGCCGCCGCGCTCGCCGCACGTTTCACCGCCGCCGGCATCGATCTGAGCCAACCGATCGTCACCACCTGCGCCTCGGGCATCACCTCCTGCATGCTGGCGCTGGCGTTGTATCGGCTCGGCACTCCGAATGCTGCAGTCTATGACGGTGCGTGGGCGGAATGGAGCCAGCTCGACGATACGGCGGCGGCGGCGTGATCCAGCGGACACCAACGACGGGAGTACGAGCATGGCAAAAACCCTGGTCAAGACGACGCAGGACGGTCGCAAAGTCGAGGTGATTGGGCTGGCGATCTGTCTCGACGGCGAGCTCGAGGCGTTCGAGCTGGTCGAGGTCAAGCTGCATCCGAACCGGCGCAAGATCTGGGAGGCCGCCCCCGACGCGACGCATATGGCCGGCCGCATCACCCTGACCAAGGACGAGGCTGCGATCGTCGAGGGCGCCTTCGCCGCCGCCCAGGCCGACATCCTCGCCAACCCCGCCGCGATCAACGAGCGCTTCCGGATCGCCGCGATGTGGAAGGCGCGGGAACAGGGCATCGAGTAGATCTCGATTCGTAGGGTGGGCAAAGCCAGCGGGCGACGCGAAGCGCCGCGCGATGGCGTGCCCACCATTCCATCTCATACGTCGATAGACGGCGGGCACGGCGCATTGGCTGAATCGGTGTGGAAAGACTGTCCAGACGCCATTGCCCACCCTACCGAAGAGTGCCCGTCATCGCGAGCGTAGCGACGCGATCCAGAGTCTTGCGGGGACTCTGGATCGCGTCGTCGCCTGGGGCGCCCCGCAATGACGGCCCTGGCGGCCGATATGACTACTGAAAAATCCGCCCGCGGTAGTGGTAGCTGCCCTCGTCATCGACGTCGAACAGCTCGCCGATGTCGGGATGCTTCACTGGCTCTCCCGTGGCGTCGGCCACCAGGTTCTGCTCCGGCACATAGGCGATGTAGCTGCTGTCGCCGCATTCGGCGAGCAGGTAGTAGAACGGCTGCTCGTTGTCGAGCCGGGCATCCATGGTGATGGCCCGCCATCCCTCCTCTTTCGAGAACGAGAGGTCGACGTCGAACACGACGCCGCGCAGGTCATAGACCCGGTGCCGCGTCACCTGGCCGATCGTGAACTTGGCCTCCATCGGACTCATGTCAGCACGTCCCGGGCTCAGGCCGCCGGCGAATGGGTCTGGCAGTTGGTCGGACAGACCCGGGCGCAGGCACCGCAGCCGATGCAGGCACCGGTGTCGTGCATGACCATGATCTTCTTCTCGACCTCGTCATCCTCGTCGTCGTCGAGCTCGACGAGATCGCCCTCGTCGTTGATGCCCTTCAAGGTCATGACCTCACGGCCGCACACCTTGTAGCATCGGCCGCAACCGATGCACTTCTCGGGATTGATCGCGACCAGATAGTCGGGCTTCCAGTCGCGTCCATCGCGCGTTGCATTCGACATGATGACCAGGTCCTAGCCGGTTCAAGCGGTTTCGAGCTTCTTCAGGTCGGCGCGCTTCTTTTCCAGTTCGGCAAACGCCTCATGCGCCTTCTGAGCGGTGGGGAGGATCTGATCCCAGTTGATGGGGAGCTCCTCCGACAGGTCGTGCAGGTCCATCTTGGCCTGCATGGCCCGTGCGGACAATTTCTTGATCTCGGCCTTGAGGCCTTCCAGCTCGCTCATCTCTTCACCTCGCCGTTAGTAGTTCGCGACATCCTTGAACTTCTCGATCATCTCGACGCCGGCACTGACGAACTTGTCGCCCTCGTCGGCCAGCTTGCCGAGATTGTCGAAACCGAAGCGGTGCACGTCGCGCAGCTGCTTGTTGACCACGATCAGCCGGCCGCCGATCAGCACCATGCGGCCAAAGCCCTCATGGCTCATCTTCAGCATCGGCGAGATCATCACGCCGGTCGCCCGCTCGATCGACAGCGCGATCGCGTTGAAGAACAGCTCCAGCCGCCAGATCGTCTCGGGATCCGGGTCGCCGATGATCGGCAGCGCCCGCCGCTTCTCCTTGTCCAGGATGTACGGCTCGAGCAGGTCGATATCCTTCTTGCCCTCCCAGGCGCCATGGGTGTCCTGGGCGCGCCAGACCTTGATGAGTTCCTTGACGAAGGGCCGCTGCTCGGCGGGCACCGTGTCGACTGCTACCGCGGTATCGGACATGTTGGTTTCCTCATTCCTCGAAATCGAGAACACGTTCCTGGCCCTTGGCCAGCGCCTTGCGCAGCCAGGGCGGCGGCGTGCCGGCCAGCACGGCCTGCAGCTTGCCCAGGAGATCGCTGATCTCCTCGGGCTGGTTGACCTTCATCGGATGGATGTTGTTGGCGACGACGCGCGCGGCGCCGGAGCCGCCGATCGCGGCGACATAGAGGATCGCGCAATCCTTGATCGCCTCGATCTTCGGCGCGAGCTTGTCCTCGTTGCCGTCCTCCTTGAGGTCGCCGTCGAACTCGACGGTCTCGACGAAGCGATGCCCTGCGGGATCGACATCGTAGATCGCGATATTCTTGGCCCAGCCGAAATGGGCGTCGACGCGCTTCAGATCCTGCGTAGCAAATGCGACCTTCATGACATCGGTCCTCTCTCCTGAAACGTCAGTGCAGCGGCGCCACGACGGCGGGATCCGCGACGCGGTCCGCCTCCGCGGCCT
>JBARNF010000687.1:0-19744 GCA_049802835.1 Bradyrhizobium sp. | reverse complement strand
CGGCCATCGGCGCGGCGCGGCAGCCGGTCGCCGATGATGTCCTTCTGGCGCAGCATCAATTCGAACGCCGCCGTGCCGATGGCCATATACAGCGGCTCTCGAGCAGCTCGCGGCACAGGGCCTTCTGCTCGGTCTCCTTGGGCTTCTGGACTGCGGCGGCCTGAGGCCTCTGGCGCCGCGGGAACGCTGGACAAGGGCCCGCCCGCGGGCATCAATGTACCATAACCTCCTAACGCAGGGTTTCCCAGCTTGGCGCCACATGATACCGCTCAGGTATCAGGGGACAGGCGAACGAGTCATGGAACGTAACGGGGGGCTGCCGACCTATTGCATCGTCCTGGTCGTGCTAGCGTATTTAGCCGGTGCCGTGGCCTACAGCGCCAGGGGCATCTCGATCGCAGGCTGCCGCGTCGCGCCGGCCGGTTACTTCATCAGCCTGTGCGGCTCGCCGAAGTTCGGTGACTACGAGCACGACGCATTCTGGTTTGGGCTCGAGCCGGCCGCGTTGGAGAACCTCAAGGCGGCGGACGTCGTTTTCACCGGCTCGAGCCGGACAATGTTCGCATTCTCGACCTCCGAGGTGCAATCCTATTTCGCCGCGCGTGGCCTGCGCCAATTCAATCTCGGCTTCAGCGGCGAGGATGGGCAGGCCTTCTTCGCCCGCTTGGCGGTGAGGCATCAGCTGCACCCACGCATGCTCGTGATCGGCGTCGACCCCTATTTCAGCAGGCGCTTAAGTCCGGCCGCCTCGGCGGCGATCTATGACTGGCTCGAGGTCGGGCATCTCCTGGTGAAGCAGGCGCAGATCGCCTATCGATCGACGCTCTGCGAGTGGCAGATGATCGATTGCAGTTCGGTGCAATACACCGCGTTCCGATCGGCCAGCGACGGCTATTTCGTGTGGCGCGACGTGCTGATGCCCGATGCTGAGCACCCGCGGCCGCACGAGACGCGCGCCCGCGATTTCCAGGTCAACGTCCGGCGCGACGCGCGGACGGCCAAGCGCTTCCTCTCGCGGATCGGCATATCACCCGATTGCGTCGTGCTGGTCCCCATGCCTCTCCCGGATATCTGGCCGAAGCCGGATCCGGTCAAGCGGATCGCGGAGGCGATCGGGGCCGTGTACATCGATGCCGACACCGGCGACGATCTGACCCTGGTCGACGGGATGCATCTGTCGTACTGGAGCGCGAAGCGCTTCTCGGCGGAGTTCCTGCGCGCGCTCGATCACATGCCGCAGACATGCCTCGGCGCCGCGCCGCCGTAGGTCACGGCCTTTCGGCCGGCCCGCTAGAACGTTCTCGCAAGACCCGGCGCATCGCTTTGGCGCACGGGGTAGTAGCGCTCGGGCCGGCCGCCGCAGCGCTCGCGCAGATGCAGGCCGGAGCCGTGAGCGGGTTGGCGGCTGCTGCAACGGCAGGTCCAAAAAAATTCGGATGCTCCCGCAGCGGCAAGACCCGGGAGCATCCGAAGTGGTGCGGGTGAATCCGGGGAAGGAACATCCGCCAAGCTTCACATCATCTGAATCCAAATCTCGCGTCTTTGCGCTAAATCAAATCAGATGCCGGCCTGCGGGTGGCCCGACAGAGGCCCGTGCCAAGCGTCATCGCATGTCCCACTTTCGTGGCGGCGACGCTCCGGCCGCGCACCATAGGCGCGGTGCGCGAACCATGTCTCGGCTCACCCTGTCAGGGCCGTCAGGACGCCGCAGGGGTCGTAGAGGAATCCGCTGCGAACCGATACGAACGTCAGTCGCGGGATGCTAGCCCGCGGTGCCCGTCGCCACGCGGGGTGGTGCCATCTTGAAGTGCTGCTTGGCATAGGCGACGATCTGGTGATCGGTCGGATGATCGGCCGCTTCCACGGCAACGATGCGCTGGCCGACCGCCGGGTGCTTCTCGCGCAGGTACTTGGCAAGCTCCGTCTTTGCGCTCGCCGGACCGATGATGAGGATCTCGCCGGCATCGTTCAGCGCGCCTGCAATCGCCTCGAGAAAATCCTTGTCGGGCGCCGCGTGGCCGCTGCCGATCGCGTTCGCCTTGTGGTGTAGATGCTTGGTCTGCAGGTGCGGATGCAGCGTCAGCTCGTCGGCGCCCGTCAGGCCGATATGGAACAGCTTGGCCTGGCTGTGATCGAGCCACACGACGGCATGGAAATGGGTCGGCATGATCTGGTCCTTGTCAGCAAAATCGCCGCGTTGGCGGCAAGCGCGCTCGGTGAGAACGCGCGCCGCCGAGGCGGCGCCATTTGTGATGCGAACCTTACCGAGCCTCGCTCGAGGCCAGCTTGATGCAGGTCAACGGACACGCGGCCTCGCCGCGCCGCGCGTTCACGTTCGGACTCACTTCGGCGCGGCTGGCTTCGGCAACGGCTTGTCCTGCCGTTTCGACCACGAGATGTAATAGGCCACCGTGGTCATGATCGCGATGCCAGCTGCGCTGACGAGGATCTGGGCGAGCAGCGAGCCCGAGCTCAGCATCAGGGTGAAGTGTCCGATGAAGGACAGGAACACGCCGACGCAGAACACCGCGAGCGACTGCTGGCCGCATACCACAAGGGGATCGAATGCCTTCCATTCCAGGCCCGACCACTCCTTCGGCACGAAGCGGATGACCAGGATGACGATCACGACGAAATGCAGGAAGCGGTACGGCGCGAGGTTGGTCTTGTCGTTCGGATTGAACGCGCCGTAGAGCCACTGCGGAAATATCGCGCCGAAATCCGGGAATCGTCCGGCCATGGTCATGACCAGCGCGAGCAGCATGTAGGCGATACAGAAATACAGCGTGGCCGGCGCCATGATGATGCCCATGGAGCGGCGTGCGCCGCCGAGGGCGCACCAGGAGCCGAACACGAACAGCACCTGCCAGCAATAGGGATTGAAGTACCAGGTGCCGGCCGGATAGGCGGCGAAATTCCAGCCCATCTGACGGGCGAGGAGCCAAAGGACGATCGAGGCGATCATCGTCAGGTCGGGCTGGCGCAGCATCAGCCAGAGCACGGGCGGGAAGAAGCCCATCAGGATGATGTAGAGCGGCAGCACGTCGAGATTGACGGGCTTGAACTTGAGGATCAGGCCCTGCGCCAGCGTATCGCTGGCATGATCGACGAGGCCGGCGACGTTGAACTCGTCGATGATCTCGGAGACGCCGAACCGGGTCGCAAGATAGCTGATCGCCACGATGTAGATCACGAACAACACGATGTGGGCGACGTAGAGCTGCCACACCCGCTTGAACAGGCGCGTCGCGCCGACGATGAAGCCGCGGTCGATCATCATGCGCGCATAGACGAAAGACGCGGTGTAGCCCGAGATGAACACGAACAGGTCGGCGGCGTCGCTGAAGCCGTAATTCCGGGTGGTGAGCCAGTTCACCACGTTGTCCGGGATGTGATCGAGGAAAATCGCCCAGTTGGCGATACCGCGAAACAGGTCGAGCCGCAGATCGCGCCCCCTCTCGGGCAGCGTGGCATTGATTTTCATGGCCGCTTCAACGCACTGTTTTGAATGGAAAACGTTCGGGAGCAGGGAGGCGCCGTGGCAGTCGACCGAGATTGTCACGGGACGGCAGAATGACTATACGGAGCACGATAGACGGTCACGTCCAGGATGGGAATCACCGTTCGTGCTGAAAGTTGCCTGTACCCCATCCCGGCCGTTTCCGCCAAACGCATGACGACCGCTGCTTCGAGGGGCTCTTCCAGCCATGACCGCACGCATTTTCAAGCCGGCCAAGAACGCGATGCAATCGGGCAGGGCCAAGACCCGGGATTGGCAGCTGGATTACGAGCCGGAGCAGCCCCGCTCGGTCGAGCCGCTGATGGGCTGGACCTCGTCGTCGGACATGAAGCAGCAGGTCACCTTGCGTTTCGACAGCAAGGAAGAGGCGATCGCCTATTGCGAGCGCAAGGGCATTCCCTACCAGGTGATCGAGCCCAAGGAGTCCGTGAAGCGGCAGATCGCCTATGCCGACAACTTCTCGTTCCGTCGCGGCGAGCCCTGGACGCACTGAGTCGCGGCCCACTGAGGCGGGACGCATCGACCCGCCCGTGCGGCGGCGCCTCGATCCATGCGATTATCCGGCCGCCGCCGGTCCGCTCGGGATCGGCAGAGGCGCGTCCTTGGATTGACCCAGCACCGGGAAGCTTCTGATCGCGCGGACGCCGGGCAGCGCGGCAAACTGCCGAAGCTGCCGGCTCATGCCCTCGACACCGGTCGAGACGCATTTCAGCAGGAAATCCGCATCGCCCGACAGCCGCCAGCATTGCTGGACCCAGGCCAGCGGCGCAATCGCGGCCTCGAACGCCTCCAGCGCGTTCTGGTTCTGGCTGTCGAGCTGGATCGAGACGAATGAGACCACCGCGTAACCGAGCGAGCGCTCGTCGATCGTGGCGCGGATCGACTTGATCACGCCGCTGCTGCGCAGCGCCCGCACGCGGCGCAGGCAGTTTGGATGCGAGATTCCCACCCGGTCGGCGAGCTCGTTGATGCGGATCCGGCCGTCCGCCTGGAGCTCCGCCAGGATCCTATGGTCGATCTCGTCCAGCTCGGGGCTGCCAGCCATTGGTTCGGGCCCATTCAGCTCGGGGCAGACCGGTCGCCGCCGGCCTGCGCAGTCTCAACGGTGTGCGCCATGACGCCGGAGAGGACGAGCTTCTCGTGCGCAGCGATGATCGCATCCTTGGTCAGCCGGCCGCCCGGACGATACCAGCTGCACAGACCGGTCAGCAACGCGATGATCGCGAAGGTCGCGACCTGGACGTCGTCGACGTCGAACACGCCTTCGGCGACGCCATCGGTGAGGATGTCGGCGAGCCGGCGCTCGTAGGCGCCGCGCAGCGCCACCACGGCCTCATAGTTGCGCGGATCGAGGCTGCGCAGCTCCGAATTGGCAATGAACACCTCGCGCTTCCGGGTCATGTGATAGCCGACGTGGAAGGCGACGAAGGCCCGCAGCCTTTCGACCGCGCCGCGCCTGTCGCGCAACGCCGCTTCGAGCTCGCGCAGAAGGTCGTTGATGTGGTCCTGGATCAGCTCCGACAGCAGCTCCTGCTTGGTGCTGATGTGATTGTAGAGAGAGCCGGGCTGGATGCCCACTTCGGCCGCCAGCTGGCGCAGGCTCATCGCCTCATAGCCACGTTGGAAGATCAGCCGCAGGCCGGCCTTGCGGATCGCCTCCATCGTCGTCGGACCATGTGACCCGATCGTTCGTGCCATCTCATCCTCGCCGGACCTGTCCCGGCGCACAGATCCGGAAGACCTGATGCGCGCGGCGTCCATCGTGTGGGTACGAAACCACTCGCGTTCTCAATAAGCTACCGCTCAGCCTGAGCAATACAACAATCCGCTTGAGAATAGAATTTAAAAACGTATGATCGTTTAATTCGAGAACGATGGACGGCCGTCAGAGGCCGCCGACGCGGGCAGGGAGGACAGTATGCCGGCAAAGATGGTACACCCGGGCCCGCAGCGGCCTGGACGGCCGCCCGCTGTCTGACGCGTGCTCCTACGGCTCCCCCCTTCAGCCCCGCAACGAAGACGCCGGTCATGACGCTTCACTCTACGATCGATCCATCGTCCTCTGATTTCGCGCGCAATGCCGACGCGATGCGTGCGCTCGTGGCCGATCTGCGCGGCCGGCTGGCCCAGGTTGCCGAAGGCGGCGGCGAGGCCTCGTGCAGGCGGCATCTGGCGCGCGGCAAGATGCTGGCGCGCCAGCGGGTCGACCTGCTGCTCGATCCCGGTACGGCGTTCCTGGAGTTGTCGCCGCTGGCGGCCCACGGGCTCTATGGTGGCGACGTGCACTCGGCCAGCATCGTCACGGGGATCGGACGTATCGCCGGGCGCGAATGCGTCGTGGTTGCCAACGATGCCACCATCAAGGGCGGCACCTACTACCCGATGACGGTGAAGAAGCATCTGCGCGCCCAGGACATCGCGCGCCAGAACAACCTGCCCTGCGTCTACATGGTCGACTCCGGCGGTGCGTTCCTGCCGCTGCAGGACGAGATCTTTCCCGACGAGCGGCATTTCGGCCGCATCTTCTACAACCAGGCGCAGATGTCGGCAGCAGGCATTCCGCAGATCGCCATCGTGATGGGCTCGTGCACCGCCGGCGGTGCCTATGTCCCGGCGATGTCCGATGAGAGCATCATCGTGCGCAATCAGGGCACGATCTTTCTCGGCGGTCCACCGCTGGTGAAGGCCGCGACTGGCGAGGTGGTGAGTGCCGAAGAGCTCGGCGGCGCCGACGTACACTCGCGCCAGTCCGGCGTGACCGATCACTACGCGCAGAACGACGCCCATGCGATCGGGATCGCGCGGCGCATCGTCGGCACCCTGAAACCACCGGGCGCGCGCAACCTGCTCAACATGCGCGAGGTGCGTGAGCCTCGTTATGCCGCCGAGGAGATCTATGGCGTCGTGCCGGTCGACGGTCGCAAGCCGTTCGACGTGCGCGACATCATCGCGCGCGTCGTCGATGGCTCCGAATTCGACGAGTTCAAGAAGCTGTACGGCCAGACGCTGGTCTGCGGCTTCGCACATGTCTGGGGCCATCCGGTCGGCATCATCGCCAACAACGGCATCCTGTTCAGCGAGAGCTCGCTGAAGGGCGCACACTTCATCGAGCTGTGCTGCCAGCGCAACATTCCGCTGGTTTTCCTGCAGAACATCACCGGCTTCATGGTCGGCAAGAAATACGAGGCCGGCGGCATCGCGCGCGATGGCGCCAAGCTGGTGACGGCGGTCGCGACCGCCTCGGTACCGAAATTCACGGTCGTGATCGGCGGCTCCTATGGTGCCGGCAATTACGGCATGTGCGGTCGGGCCTATGCGCCGCGCTTCCTCTGGATGTGGCCGAACGCGCGCATCTCGGTGATGGGCGGCGAGCAGGCGGCCATGGTGCTGAGCCAGGTGCGCCGCGACGGCATCGAGGCCAAGGGCGAAAGCTGGCCGGCCGAGGACGAAGAGAAATTCCGCAGCCCCATCCGCGCCCAGTACGAGGCCCAGGGCAATCCCTACTACGCGACGGCCCGGTTGTGGGATGACGGCGTGATCGATCCGGCCGACACCCGCCTGGTGCTCGGGCTCGGATTGTCCGCCGCCGCCAATGCGCCGGTCGAGCCGACCAAGTTCGGCCTGTTCAGGATGTGACCATGGCTCGTCCCGGATTGTATCGACGCTTCCGCAAGCTCCTCATCGCCAACCGCGGCGAGATCGCCGTGCGCGTCATCCGCACGGCGCGCGCGATGGGATTGAAGACCGTTGCGGTCTATTCCGAGGCGGATCGTAACGCGCTTCATGTTGCATTGGCCGACGAGGCGGTGCTGCTCGGGCCCGCGCGCGCCCGCGACTCCTATCTCAACATCGAGCGGCTGATCGAGGCCGCGAGGCAGACCGGTGCCGAGGCAGTCCATCCCGGCTATGGCTTCCTGTCCGAAAGCGCCGAGTTCGCGCAGGCCTGTCTCGACGCGGGGCTCGTCTTCGTCGGCCCGACAGCGGCGATGATCACCGCGATGGGCTCGAAGTCCGGCTCCAAATTCCTGATGGAGCAGGCCGGCGTGCCGCTGGTGCCGGGCTATCACGGCGAGGCACAGGACGAGGCAACCTTGGCGCACGAGGCCGCCCGGATCGGCTTCCCCGTCCTGATCAAGGCCTCCGCCGGCGGCGGCGGCCGCGGCATGCGCGTCGTCCATGCGGCCGGCGAACTCATCGGCGCCATCACCAGCGCCAAGCGCGAGGCCAAGGCCGCCTTCGGCGATGACCGCGTGCTGATCGAGAAGTATGTCGAGAACCCGCGCCATATCGAGGTGCAGATCGTCGGCGACAGCCACGGCAATCTGGTTTCGCTGTTCGAGCGCGAATGCACCTTGCAGCGCCGGCATCAGAAGGTGATCGAGGAAGCGCCGTCGCCAACGCTCACGCCCGCCCAGCGAGAGACGGTTTGCGCTGCGGCGCGCCGCGCGGCCGGCGCAGTCGACTATGTCGGCGCAGGAACCATCGAGTTCGTCTCCGACGGCCGCGAGGTGTTCTTCATCGAGATGAATACGCGCCTGCAGGTCGAGCATCCCGTCACCGAGCTGATCACGGGCGTGGACCTGGTCGAATGGCAGCTGCGTGTCGCCTTTGGTGAAGAGCTGCCGCTGAAGCAGGATCAGATCCGGCTCAACGGCCACGCGATCGAGGCGCGCGTCTACGCGGAAAACCCCGCCAAGAACTTCATGCCATCGGTCGGCGGCATCAAGACCTGGCGGCTTCCTGCGGAGACCGGAGGCCTGCGCATCGATGCCGGCTATCGCCAGGGCGATGCCGTCTCGCCCTATTACGACGCCATGCTGGCCAAGATGATTGCCTGGGGCCCCACGCGCGAGGTCGCGATCGAGCGGCTCAACCGCGGCCTGGAGGACAGCGATGTCCGCGGCATCGTCAGCAACATTCCGTTCTTGTCGGCGCTGCTGACGCATCCTGATGTCGCGGCGAATGCCATCGATACCGGCTTCATCGAGCGCGAGCTGCCGAAATTGACCGAGCCGGCCGCTGGCGTCTCCGATCTCGAACTGTGCGCGGCCGTTGCGGCCATTCTCGTCGACGAGCGGAAGACGGTCGCTGCGGAGCAGGGATCGCCGTGGCGATCGTCGGGCTGGATGCCGGTGGGCTTGCGGCAACGCCTGTTCTCGTTCCGCCAGGGACACGGAAGCGGGACGCAGACGGTTACGCTGTCCTATGCTCCGGGCGTGCAGACCGTGTCGGTCGATGGCCGCGTGACGTCGTTCTCGGCCGTTCCGACCGGCGATCGCGGCTTCGACCTTGTGCGCGATGACGTCAGATCCCATGTCGTCGCCGTGATCGAGGGCCATGAGCTCTACCTCAGGACCCGCAATGGCCGTTTCGATCTGCACTGGATCGATCCGTTCGGTGGCGACGACGAGGAGCAGGCCGGCGAGGACAAGATCGTTGCGCCGCTGCCGGGGACGGTGGTGGCACTGCTCGCACAGGAAGGTGCGGTCCTGGAGAAGGGCGCGGCGATCCTGACGCTCGAAGTGATGAAGATGGAGCAGACCCTGAGGGCGCCGTTCGCCGGCGTGCTCAAGGCGATCAAGTGCAAGGTCGGCGACATCGTGCAGGAAGGCGTCGAGCTGGCGGAAGTCGAACCGTCCGCCTGATCCCTCGAACGGAAGAGATCAGCATGAGCGATAGCGTGCGCATCATCGAAATGGGCCCGCGCGACGGCCTGCAGAACGAGAAGACGCTGGTCAGCGTCGCCGATCGCATTGCCTTCGTCCGCGCGCTGGTGGACGCCGGCCTGACCACGGTCGAGGTCGGCGCGTTCGTGTCGCCCAAGGCGATTCCGCAGATGGTGGGCTCGGACGAGGTCATGCGCAGCGTGGCCGCACTTCCCGGCGAATTCCACGTGCTGGTTCCCAACGTGAAGGGCTATGAGGCCGCGCACGCCGCCGGCGCCAAGGTCATCTCGGTATTCACGGCGGCCTCGGAGAGCTTCGCGCGCGCCAACATCAACTGTTCGATTGGAGAATCGCTCGAGCGTTTCAAGCCGGTGGTTGCCCACGCCAAGGCCGACGGCATCAAGGTCCGCGGCTACGTCTCCTGTGCGCTCGGCTGTCCCTATGAGGGCGAGATCAAGCCGCAGGCGGTAGCCGATGTCGCCAAGGCGCTGTCGGACCTCGGTTGCTACGAGATATCGCTCGGCGACACCATCGGCGTCGGCACGCCGCTCAAGGCCAAGCAGATGCTGCGCGCCGTGTGCGACGACGTGCCGGTGGCGCATCTGGCGATGCATTTCCACGACACCTATGGCCAGGCGCTCGCCAACCTCTATGCCGGGATGGAGGAGGGCGTCCGGGTCATCGATGCTGCGGCCGGCGGCCTCGGTGGCTGTCCGTTTGCGCCGGGCGCGACCGGCAACATTGCGACCGAGGACGTCGTCTACATGCTCGAAGGCATGGGCATTCGCACGGGTGTCGACATGAGCAAGCTGCTGGCGGCGACCAACGAAATGAGCCGGCTGCTCGGCCGCCCGCCGGTCAGCCGGGTTGCCGGCGCGCTGAATGCGAAAGGGAAGAGGGCAAGTAGCGAGTAGGGAAGAGGCTTCGCTTTCACCACTCCCTATTCGCTACTGGCCATTCGCTTCGTCTCATCGGCTCAGATCGGGCCCCATCACGACATCCGGCAGGTAGGTCGAGATCTGCGGCACGAAGCACAGCAGCAGCACCGCGGCCATCATCAGCAGCACGAAGGGCAGGGTGCCCCAGATCACGTCGCGCAGGGGAATGTCCGGCGCGACGTTCCTGATGACGAAGATGTTCAGACCGACCGGCGGATGGATCAGGCCCATTTCCATCACGATCGTCATCACCACGCCGAACCAGATGATGTCGAAATTGGCAGCCCGCAGCGGCGGCAGGATGATCGGTGCCGTCATCAGGATGATCGAGACCGGCGGCAGGAAGAAGCCGAGCATGACGACCATGAGCAGGATCGCGGCCAGCAGCTCCCAGCGCGGCAGATGCATGGCCACAATGGATTCCGCGACCGATTGTGAGATGTGCAGATAGCTCATCACGTAGGAGTACAAGAGCGACATGCCGATGATCAGCATCAGCATGGTCGATTCCCGCACCGTCGCCTTCATGATCGGCGCCAAATCGGTCGGGCGCCATACGCCATAAATCAGCGCGATCAGGACGAGCGCGAGAATGCCGCCGAGACCTGCGGTCTCCGACGGCGTAGCCAACCCGCCATAGAGCGCCACCATGACGCCGGTCAGGAGCAACACGAACGGAATCACGCGCGGCAGCACGGAAAAGCGCTGGGCCATCGTGTATTCGTCCTTGGTCAAGATGTCCGACCAGGTGCCCGCCTTCTCATACGCGGTCTTTGCGCTGGCATATTCGTGCCGGAAGCGCACGACCGCATAGGCGCCAAACAGCGTGACCAGCAGCAGTCCAGGACCAATCCCGGCCAGGAACAACCGGCCGAGCGACTTCTCCGCGGCGACCGCGAACAGGATCATCGTGATCGAGGGCGGAAGCAGAATCCCAAGCGTGCCGCCGGCCGCGATGATGCCGGCAGCGAAGCCGCCGGAATAGCCGCGCTTGCGCATCTCCGGGATGCCGGCCGAGCCGATCGCCGAACAGGTGGCGGGGGACGATCCTGCCATCGCTGCGAACAGCGCGCAGGCGAACACGTTGGCCACGCCAAGGCCGCCGGGCACGCGATGCAGCCAGGCATGCAGCGCGGAATAGAGATCCTGTCCGGCGCGGGAACGGCCGATCGCGGCCCCCTTGAGGATGAACAGAGGAATCGACAGCAGCGTGATCGAGGCCATTTCCTCGTAGACGTTCTGCGTCACCGTATCGAGCGACGCGGCCGGCATGTAGATCGCCATGAACACCACGGCGACGGCGCCGAGCGCGAATGCGATCGGCATGCCCGCGAACATCGCAAACAGGGTCGCCAGTCCGTAAGAAATTCCAATTCCGAGCACGCTCATCGACGCGCTCCGGTCAGCGGCGCAACGATCTGCAGCAGCATCTGGATGCAGAGCAGGGTCATGCCCGCGGCCATCAGGCAATAGGGGATGGCGAGGGGCGGCGACCACATCGAATTGGAGACCTGACCGTCTTCCCAGGCCTCATGCGCGAGGGTCCAGGACTTCCAGGTGAAGAACGCGCAGAACAGAAAGCTCGCGACATCGACCAGCCAGAGCCGGATCCTGTTCGCCAGCGGCGACATCAGACCAACGAAGGCCTCGATGCTGACATGGCCGCGATTCTCCTGGACGTAGGCAGCCGTCATGAAGGTCGCGCCGACCAGCAGGAACACGGCCGCTTCGTCCTGCCAGTAGTTGGCGGCCTTGAACAGCGCGCGACCCGCCACGCTGTAGCTCAGGATGACGCAAGCCGCGATCAGCGCAATCGCGGCCAGAACGACGATGATGCTGTTGAGCAGCGAAACCACCCTCTGAAGCGGCGCCAGCGGTCCGCTGGCGCCGTTGGTCGGCGTAGCCTCGCTATCGGAGACGGGCGCGTGCATCAATCAGGCCGCGACGTCGGAGGCGAGCTTCAGCAGCTTGGCGGCGGTCGCAGTCTTGCCGCCATAGTCCTTCCAGGCGGTATCGCGGGCGATGTCACGCCATTTGCCCACGATCTCGGCGTCGAGCTCGCTGACCTTCGCGCCAGCCTTCTCGTACACCTTGGCGACCTCGATGTCGTCGTCCTGCGCGCCCTTGCGTCCGAATGCCTCGAGCTCGCTGCCGACGGCCAGGATGATGTCCTGCTGGTTCTTCGGCAGCTTGTCGAAGGTTGCCTTGGACATCATCAGCGGCTCGAGCATGAACCAGTAGGAGGCCTTGGCGCCGGAGGTCAGGGCCTTCGAAACCTCCTCCAGGCGGAACGAGATCAGGCTGGTCGACGAGGTGATGCCGGCGTCGCAGGCGCCGGTCTGCATCGCGGTGTAGATCTCGTTCGACGGTACGGACAACACGGACGCGCCGGCGGTCTGCAACACCATGTCCATCTCGCGCGAGCCGCCGCGCACCTTCATGCCCTTGGCATCGTCGGGAGTAACCAGCGGACGTGACCGGCTGGCGACTCCGCCCGCCTGCCAGACCCAGGTCAGCAGCATGATGCCCTTGTCGGCGAGGAAGTCGCTGAGCGCCTTGCCGACCGGCTCGTTCTTCCAGCGCATGCCCTGGTCGTAGTTCGTGACCAGCCCCGGCATCAGGGCGATGTTGGTCTCTGGAACCTCGCCGCCGGCATACGGCATCGGATAGAGGCTGATGTCCAGCGCACCCTTCCGCATCGCGGAGAATTGCGCGACGGTCTTGATCAGTGACGAATTCGGATAGATCTCGGCCGCGATTTCGCCGCCCGAACGCTTCGACACCTCTTCGGCGAACACCCGGCACAGCCGGTCGCGGAAGTCACCCTTGTCGATGGTGCCGCCGGGAAACTGGTGAGAGATCTTCAGTGTGGTTGCAGCTTGGGCCGTACCGGTTCCGAGACGCAGAATGGCCGGCGCGGCGAGTGCGGACGCGATGACGTGGCGGCGTGAAAGCATGAGATATCCCCTGGACAACTTCTGATTGGGTTCCCGATCCGGTTCGTTTGCGCACTGGAGCCGGCTAGCTGGATTTACCTCTAGCTGAACAATACAGTTCGTTCGAGGTCAAATGCGCGGGAAGCGACATATTGCTGCGGCGCAAATGTCGGCCTGTGAATCCCTTGCGCAGGTTGTACTAGCATTGGCTTGCCGGGCAAAATTGTGTCGGCCTTACCGATCACGGCGAAGCTCAAATCAAAATTGATCGATTAAAATATCTCGTTCGCCCGTAACAACAGCCTCGGTCGGAACGTCGAAGCTGAGGAGCGGCGTCTCATCGCCGTCCAACCCCGTCTCTGAAGGAGCGATCATCATGACCTATCGTAGCCGCCTCGTCCTCAGCCTCTCCGCCGCCGCGCTCGCATTCAACATGGCCGCGGCACCTGTCGCCTTCGCCGAAGACAAGATGGGCAAGGATGACGCGATGAAGAAGGATGCGATGTCACACGACGGTATGAAGAAGGACACGATGGCCAAGGACGGCATGAAGAATGACGCCATGTCCAAGGACGGGATGTCCAAGGACGGGATGAAGAAAGACGACGGCATGAAGAAGAACTGAGCGGATCCCATCAAGTTTGGGCGATGGGATCGGATCACCGCCCCCATCGCCCCGCTCTCGATTTGGTAAAGCCCAGCCGTTCAGCTCACGACCGACAGGGAGCGCGGCGCGGCCAACGCGCCCGCTCCGTTACTTCTTCTTTCCGCGCGCCTTGCGCGCGGCATAGCGGGCATCGCGCTTCGCCTTCTGCTCGGCTTCCTGCTCGGCGAGACGAGCGGTAAGTTCTTCCGCCTCGCGGGCGAGCCGCTCGGCCTCGCTCGCCTTCATCTCTTCCTCGAGTCGCTTCTGCTCGGCGCGGGCCGCCTCGCGCTCGAGACGCGCCTGCTCGCGCCGGGCCGCAGCAGCCTCGCGCTCCTGCCGTCGTTTCACGACTTCGGGATCATCCGGTCCCGGCTGCGAACGGAATTTGTCCATTATGCTCCGGCGGGCCTGCTGCGCAGCCTTCTGCCGATCGGCAAATCCGGGTTCCTTGAATGATCTCATGGAGACGTCGTCACTTCACTACTGGGGTTTGGTCAAGGCTGCACGCGCCGCCACGCAACTCTTCCACGATGACGTGAACACGGGCAAAGGCCGGCGCGACGCCGTGTGTATAGGATCGCACGCGTAAATGACAAATGCTTTATCGTCACTCCTCCACATCCGCCGCGTTTGGCGCTTGCATGGCTGGCGGCGGTCGCTATCTAAGCCTCCCCGTCGTGCTGACGAAGGTCGGCCGGGTGTGAATTGCCTCACACCCCACGGGGCTGGCGTCCCCGTCCGGTGCGCCCTCCAGCGGAGTTTACCGGTATGACCTCTGTATTTCGCAGCCGCGGGCGCATGGCGCTCGTCCTCGCGCTTCTCGGCCTCGTGGTCAGCGCATTTGTGATGACCGCGGTCCTCGCCCGTCCTTCGGCGCCTCCGACGGGCGCGCTGGGTGCGGAATGGGAATGCGGCCAGCTGTTTTGGGTCACGAGCTGCGCGCGGATTGAATCGATCACGCCGGCATCGCGCCATCAGCCCTATGGCGAAGCGGGTGGCTTGCGGCCGGTGTAGACGTTAGGACCCGATGAGCAAGCAGGACACAGGCAATGGGCGAGGGGGCGCGATTGCGGCTCTCGTATTCGCGGCGGTGATGGTCGGCGTGGGCTTGTGGCTGGCCCATAGCCTGACATCGGCGAGCAGGATGCAGGATTGCCTGATGTCGGGGCGCACCAACTGCAATGTGATCGAGCCGGCGCGCTGAGCGCGGGAGACGCACGGGCCGGCTGGTGGCTGCGGCGGCGACAGTTTTTTCGCTGACCAAGCGGAGAATCAGAACCTCTTTGCAATACCCTGATCGCGGGTCGCGGGCCCTGTGCCGCAAAATTGTCGCGATTCTACCGGTTTGTCGCATACAGCGTGGTGTGGCCGAACTGTCCGGCGCGTGGTCGGACTGGATATCAGCGAGCCAATGCCCTGCCCAGCGCAGCAACGTTGCAGATGGCGGGCGAGCGAGGGGGTAGGCGAGAATGACGTTGTTCGATCAAGCCAGACATCAAGCCAGACTGTGGCTGCCGGCGCTGGCGGTCCTGACCGTGATCTCGCTGCCCGCTCAGGTCCAGGCGCAGGACCAGGCCGGTCCAGGAGCCGGGGGGCATCCGCCGCAGGGGCGTCCCCCGGGCGTCGTTCGCCAGCCGCAGGCTCCGGGTGGGCAGCCCCAGGCGCAGGGCCCGCGCCAAGGTCCCCTGGTAGGTCAGCCGGGTGGAGCGCTGCCGCGGGCCGCTATTGCGCCCCAGGGGCGCCCGCCGCAGTCCGTCGTTCAGGGCCGTCCACCGGGACCAGGACCGGTAACTGCCGGCCGCGGCCCCGATGCGCGGTTTGCCCGCGGCGCCGTCGGGATGCGCGATTATGGCGGACACCCTTATCGGGGCCGCGTCGGCTGGGAAGGCGGTCGCTGGCGCCACGAGGTCCATCACGGCCGGCCGGGCTGGTGGTGGGATGTCGGCGGTGTC
Organism: Bradyrhizobium sp.; assembly: GCA_049802835.1. Classification (GTDB taxonomy): domain Bacteria; phylum Pseudomonadota; class Alphaproteobacteria; order Rhizobiales; family Xanthobacteraceae; genus Bradyrhizobium. The sequence goes on along the minus strand of JBARNF010000687.1, from coordinate 4,086 downwards.
TGGTATTATTATCCTGAGCCGATGGAGGGGCCGCCGAGCTATGTATCGGAGGATTACGCTGACGACGTGGTCTATGCGCCCGCCACAGCCTACGAGGCCGCGCCTCCGCCGGTCGCCTACGAACCGGCCCCTCCGGCAGATCCGGATCCAGGCGCGAGCGCTCTCGGCGGTGCCATCATCGGCGGAGTGTTGGGCGGGATACTCACCGGCAAGGCGGGCGGCGCAGCCGCTGGCGCCGTGATCGGCGGCGCCACGGGTGCGATCGCAGGCGCGACCGCAGCGTCGCGGCCAGGCTATTATCTGTCGCAAGGCAATTGCTACTACCGCTATCCGTCCGGCGAGTACGTCGCGGTCGATCCGCGATCCTGTTACTGATTTGATGCGCGCTGCCGAGATGCTGCATGCGGCACTCGGCGGCGGTGCGGAATGATCAGTAGCGGCGACCACGTATGTCATATTGTCGGTGGCGTTCGCGCCCACGGCGGGTCCGCAAATGTCCGGGGCAGGACTTGGAACGAATCCTGATACGCTCTGCTTCATTGCTCGTTTAAGGTTAGAGTTATGACCAAGGCGTCCAAGCTCGTTGCCGCCAAGGGCGGAAGGGTCCTCCTGGTTCGGCGCCGCATCGACGGACGCTGGATGTTTCCGGGCGGCCGCAAGCGATCCCAGGAGACCGCGAAGGATTGCCTCAAGCGCGAGATCAAGGAGGAGCTTCCGAAGCTGAAGCTCGGCCGGCTGCGGCTATGGAAGGAAGTGACTGCCAAGAACAAGCGGTCTGGCCGCAAGATGAGCGACGCGATCTTCATCGCCAAAAACGCCAAAGGGCGGCTGGAGATCGGAGACAAGAAGGAGATCGACCGGGCGGTCTGGCAAAAGCCTTATGGGCTCAGTCTGACGCCGACCTCGCGCTATATCCGTGACCGGCTGTTTCCGCGCAAAGCCGACTAAAGTACCGGCGTACCGGCTGGCGGGAACATCTGGCCGCCTCGGGCGTTAATGAGCCATGACTTACGACAGCACAGCCAAATCGCCTCGCGTCCTGACGCCGGAAGAGCGCAGGGCGCGCGACGCCACCCGCCGCGCCGACGCCGAACAGGCAATGCGCGAACATGAGCAGGCTCAGCAGGCTTTCAAAGCCAATCGAGAGCGGCTGAGGGCCGAGCGGCTGGCGCGGGAGGCAGCCGAGAGGCGCGGCTGAAGCCGACCGGGTCAGCCCGGCGGACGCGCCCGGAATGCGTTTGCCATCCGCAGGAAGGCCTGGTCGAGCAGCGTATGCATGTCGCCTGTGATGTCGCAATCGAACATCGCGCGCCGCATGCACATCATCCACTCGTCGCGCTCGGCATCGCCGATCGGATAGGGACGGTGGGCGGACATGATGCAGCGATGTTGGGGCCGCTCGAAATAGAGCGCAGGGCCGCCGAGCCAGCCGCTGAGGAATTCGAACAGCAGTTGCTTGATGGGAGCGAGATCGGCGCCGTGCATGGCGCGGATCCGGCTCGCGCCGGGCTCTTCGTCCATGATCGCATAGAAGCGCTCGGCGAGGCGCCTTACGCCTGTTTCGCCGCCGATGAGTTCGTAAGGCGTGGCCTCGATGATCGCTGCTTCGCTGGCTGAATCGGTTGCCGTCATTGAATCTTGTTTCCACTCGCCCCGGACGCAACCAACAAGGGGTGGACGGGGGACGCCTTGATCTGAATCAAAGAGGAAACGTCGACGCGCGCCTGCGGCATTGCCGCGGGCATCGAGACGCCCTGTCGGCTCGCGTGAGTTAGCGGATGTTGGCCTTGACGAGGCGCTGGCGGTCGGTGTCGGCGGCGATCTGGCGCAGGGTCTGGCGCAACAGCGCGAGATCGACCGGCTTGGAGAACGGCGGATAGACGTTGAGGCCGAGGATCTTGCCGGCACGGACCGTGACGTCCCGGGTGTGATCGTCCGAGCCGCTGATGATGAGGACCGGCGTGCGCGATCTCATGTCCGCCAGAAGCTGCAGCACTTCCGTGCCGGAGCGCTCGCCGAGGTTCAGGTCGAGCGTGATGCACTCGAAGTTGCGCCGGCGCAGCACGTTGATCGCGCCGTCCACTGAGTTCACGCCGGTTGTCGCAAATCCCGCCTGCACGGCGATCTTGCGCAGGATCGACAGATGAACGTCGGCATCTTCGATCACGAGAAGTTCGTTCAGCATGGTCCCCGCGCGTCTTTGTGTCGGCTTCTGATGGACCGCAACAGCTTAAGAGCAGGTGTCTGAGCTGCGCGTAAATCCTCGATGCCGTAGAACTACCGATGTATCTGCACGCTGTCGTGCGCGTGGTCCAGGTTCGGCCGCGAGCCCATCAGAATAGCCGGCGGCTTGGCATGGCGTCGGAGGACGCCGGCAGCTTCGTGACCGACTTCGGCGGGACGGTTGCCGATCGTCGGCCCGCGCCGCGCCAGTGCTGGACGTTCAGGAAGACACCTGCCGCGAGCAGCGGCGCGATGGCTGACACTGCCATCAGGGGAGAGAGCGGCGTCGGGGTGATCATCTCCAGCGCCATCTCGCAGACCAGCCAGACCGCCGCGGACACCAGCGAGAATTCCAGCGCAGGGACGCGCAGCCAGTACAGGAGCCCGGTGATGACCGCGGCCGGCGCGATGATCGGGCCGATCATGTAGAAATTCAGCTCGGGCGGCGTCAGCGCGTCAAGAAGCATGGATGCCAGCAGCCATAGGCTGAGGAACATCACAGCGCCGTCGACGTATCTCATGGACCACCTCCGCCGCGACATTTTGGCGCAATCTTTGTCTGGTTTATGGCTGGTTCGTCAAGAGCGGCCACCTCCAAGGCCGGTTCGAAGCCGTTTTTTGCGGGTTTTCAGCTCCGCCGTGCCGCTCAAGCTCAGGTCCACGACACGCCGGCGCTGACCGCGGCCGCTCAGCGTGCGTTGCAGCCGGCGATCCAGATCGTGCTGCCGATCGTCAGGTGCGGACTGGTCGCGCAGTGCGCCGGCCAGGCGATGATCGCGGCGATGTTGCCGAGCACGACAACGGTGAGCATCACGAAGGCGGCGCGGCGCTGGTTGGGTGGTGGTGAGGGCATCGGAAGGCCTCGGGATCCGGTTGGGGTCGTCGAGGCCGCGGGCAGGGACTTCGCAGCTCGCGCGCGGCCACGCATGTGAGCACAGGCTGCGGGCGGGGCGTTTTTGCGAAGCTTTCATTTCGGGATGTGAGGTGTTGTTGCGTTGTCGTGAGCGGGCTCGCGCGTCTTCAGCGCTCGGTGAATGCGAGCCGCGCGCCGAGCAGCGCGAAACCGGCAGCGAAGCTGCGGCGCAGCCAGGCCATGACACGGGGACGGCTGACGACGCGGTCGCGCACGGCCGCCGCGAACAGCCCGTACAGCACGAACACCGCAAACGTCATCGCCATGAACGTCCCCGACAGCTCCAGCATGGCCGCCAGCGGATGCGCTTGGTCGGTGGCGATGAACTGCGGCAGGAAGGCGAGGAAGAAGATCGACAGTTTCGGATTGAGGATGTTGATCAGGAAGCCGGTCAGCACCACCCGACCGGCCGAGCGCGCGTCAGTGCGGCCCTCGACCGACAGCGCGCCGCGCTCGCCGAGCGTCTGCCAGGCCATGTAGAGCAGATAGGCGACACCGCAATATTTCAACGCGGCAAACGCCAGCGCGCTGGTGTGCAGCACCGCGGCCAGCCCGACGATGGCGGCCAGCATCGCCGGGATGATCCCGAGCGTGCAGCCGAACGCGGCGGCGACGCTCATGCGCGACCCCCGCGTCAGCGCCACCGCGAGCGTGTAGAGCACGCCGGTGCCGGGCGAGGCCACCACGATCAGGGACGTCAGGAGAAAGGCTGCGGACATCGACACGCTCCGTGTTTCACTGCGCGCCCAGCATCGCGCATTCTCAATCCGCCGAGAAGCCGAACGGAACGGCCGACGTCCGGAAATCGTCGGGCAGGATCTCGCGTCCGATCGGCGGCGCCGAGCGCGCCGCGCATTTCGGGCGGTGACAGACCCGGCAGGCGACGCCGATCGGCGTCGGCGCGTTGGCATCAGGCCCGTGGCCGTCGCGGGTGTAGATCAGCTGCCCCG
>JBARNF010000686.1:0-5854 GCA_049802835.1 Bradyrhizobium sp. | reverse complement strand
GCATGATACTGGCCGGATTTGTCGAGCTGTGTCCCCCAGACCTTGTGCAGCGCCTGGTGATCGGAGGGGCCGAAGCTTACTTTCGGACCAAGCCCCAGCTCGTAGTTCTGCATGCTCTCCAGCACGTTGACCAGCGATTCCGTGTCGACGGCAGGACCGACGCGCCGCAGCCCCTCGACCAGGATGTTGGCGGTGAGATAGGCCTCCAGCGAGGTGTAGTCCGCCGGCTCTCCCGGAAAATATTTGGCGAGCGCGTTCTTGTAGTTCAGCGCCACCGAAGCGTAGCTGTCCACGGCCGGCGTGACCTGGGTGCAGATGATGCCATCCGCGTAGTGGGGGCCGAGCACGGTCAATTCGCTGGCGAGGCCAGTGCTGCCGACGCCCGAAATCGTCGCGTAGATCATGTCCGGATAGGTGTCGCGCGTCTTCTCGATGAATTTTGCCGCCGCGCGAAAGGTGGCCACGAGCACGACGGCCTTGATCGCGGGCCGCCGTCGGCGCAATTGCGCGATGGCGTCGTCGACATTGACGGTATTGCGATTGTAGCTCATGCGGAAGACGTCGCCTGCGACGCCGCCACGCAGCGTCCGCATTGCCTTGGTGACGCCGTCCCATCCGGCGTCGCCATAGGCGTCCTGCTGGGTGAGAACCCCGATATCCTGCGGGCGCAGCCGCCGGTTCTTGACCAGATAGTGTATGATGGCGTCGGCCTCCTCGGCGTAGCCGGCACGGTAGTTGAAGACGTAGCGGTCCGGCGGATCGCGCCGCAGCGAGGGCGCCCCGGTGAAGGCGCCGAAATAGAGCGTGTGGCGCTCGAGCGCGTAGGGGACCGAGATCAGAGCTGTCGGACTGCCGTAGTTCTCCACGAAGCCGAACACCTTGTTCTGCTCATAGAGCTCCTTCATCGCGTTCAGCGTCCGCGTTGGCTCGTAGGCATCGTCAGCGGTGAATAGCTTGAGCTGCCGGCCATGCACGCCGCCCTCATCGTTGGCTTGGGCGAACGCCAGGTCGATGCCGAGCTTGAGTTGATGGCCCATCTCCCTGGCCGGACCCGAGAATGGCGCAGCCATCCCGAAGCGGATTTCGGTATCGGTCACGCCTTGGACCGCGGTCTGAGAACCCGTCTCCCGCGCGGCCGGAACGGCGTTGGCTGCGCGCGCATCGAATTTCGGTGCGCGATCCTCCTCGCGCAAGCGCGTGTTCGGGTCCGCCGCGATTGCGGGGGCAACGCTCGCTGTCGCTGCCGTTGGAAACGGCTCCTGTGATGGTGCGACCGGCTGTGGCCGGGCAGGGGGAGTTGGCACCGTGCCGGTCACCGACGCATCCGCGCGGCTGCCGGCGGAGATCGCGCCGGCCCAACGTGCCGGGAGCCTCGTTGCTGCATAGCCGGCCACTGCAGCAGCCAGCGCCACGAGTCCCAATATGCCAAGTACGCTCAGCGCACCGACGGATCGTCGCTGACGCGGCGGCGTAGGAACCTCCTCCATACCGAGTCTTGAAATGAATTCCGACGGCCGGGGTCGCTCCTGCTCGGCGCGCCAGGATTGATCGTGTAACGGATGCCGTCCATCGTCGTAGCCGGACGAAAATGGCGGATCTTCACGGTCATCATTAGGCTCGCGCAAACGTCTCACGATTTCCCCCCGTCTCACGATTTCCCCCATGGATCACGCGTCCTGCTGTCGTTGGATTTTTTTCTTGGATCGCGAGCGGCCGCGCATCACGGATGCGGCAAGCCAGATAAGGCGGTGGCAATGCGCAAACCTGCGCGCATGTCCTACGGCTGGTGGTCCCTACCGATCACTGGTAGTTGCTGATCATCGTCAGGGTGCGACATGACCGCTCGATTGAGCCTGACGTCCTCATGCTATCGCGAAGCAATGCGGCGGGAGTTTGTTCTCTCCGCCAATTCGGGCTGAAGTCGGATGAAGTGGCGCTGTTATGAGACGTGACGAAGTAGAGGAACAAAGAAGTGAAGTCGTATTTGTGTCAGTTGAGCTGAAGCTGGTGCCGTCGCCGAGTTCCTTCGGCGTGGCTCTATGAGATCGACAAACAATGTTGTGCTTGCGCTGCGCGGGCCTGGACACCGCGCCGGTTGTTCGCGCGTCGGTGTTGTCCCCGTCCAGGCATTTCCGATGCCGCGTGTCGTGCGGAGACCGGCGGCTGGTGCCGATCTCGTCACATCGCGCCGGTGCCGGCCTGCCCGCTGAGCCCGGCCACCATCGCTCTCACCATCACCGCGATCTGCTGGCGCAGCGCGGCAAGTGGCACCGCCACCAGCTTCTGCTCGAGCCCGAGCGCGACCATGCCGTGCACGGCCGAGAACAGGCTGCGTGCGGTGACGCTGATGTCGTCGAACGAGCGCTGCGGGAACAACGTGGCCAGCGGCTGGTGGATGTGGCGGAACAGATGCATCTGGTCGGTGACCGCCCAATCGGGCAGCGGCTTGTCGGGCGGCATGCGATGCTCGAACAGCGCGCGCCAGAGCTCGAGATTGTGGGCGGCGAAATCGCAATAGCCGATCGCAATGCGCTCCAGCGCCGCCGCGGGACTAGCAGGTCCGGCGCTTTCGGCCGCCGACAACTCGGCGTCGAGCCGGGCCAGGGTGCGTGATCCGACCATCAGCACCAGCTCGTCGACATCGGCGACGAGATTGTAGACCGCGCCATTGGCGACGCCGATCTCCTGGGCGAGATCGCGCGTCTTCAGGCCGGCGAGACCCCTGGCCTTGATCATCCGCTCGGCCGCCTCGATCAGGGCCTCGCGCTGCTTCGCGCGTCGTTCCAGCGTTTTAGACATCGTTAACCATAATCTTGAGCGTTGCTCATAAAATATCTTGAACGCCGCTCACGGTTGCGCTACAAAACATCCATGAGCGATGCTCATAGCAGGGAGTTCACAATGTTCAAGACCGTTCTGACGCTATTTCGGGGCACCGTGGCCGTCGCGGAGGAGGAGCTGCAGGACCGTACCGCGCTGGTGATCCTGGATCAGCAGCTGCGTGACGCCGCCGCGGCCGTCGAGCGCAGCAAGCGTGCGCTGGCGCTGGCGATCGCGCAGGACCAGCAAGAGGGCAGGCGGCTCGAGGCCACGCTGGCCCGGATCACCGACCTCGAGGTGCGCGCCACCGCAGCACTCGATGGCGGCCGCGAGGATCTGGCGCGCGAGGCGGCGCAGGCGATCGCCGGTCTCGAAGCCGAGCGCGACGCCGCCAGGACGGCACGGGCGCTGTTCGCAACAGAAATTGGCCGCCTGAAGAAGCACGTGTCCAACGCGGAAGCCCGCATCGCCGAGCTCGACCGCGGCCGCCGCATTGCCCGTGCCTCCGAGGCCGTTCGTAACTTGCGGCGCGGCGGCATCGAGGCGGCGCGTCCCTACGAATGCACGCTGCCGGAGGCGGAGGCGACCCTGAAGCGGCTGCGCGAGCGACAGATCGAGGCGCAGGCCGCCGACGAGGCGCTGATGGAGCTCGACGCCGCGACGGGGCCGATCACCACCGCCGAGAAGCTCGCCGAGCAGGGCTTTGGCCCGCGCCTCAAGACCACGGCCGACGACGTGCTGGCGCGGCTGAAGGCCGACCGCACGACCCCGGCCAACTGAATTTCGTCACCACCGATATCAACGCATCCAACCAACCATCTCGCATCACAGGAGCCGACCATGAACCAGAACGTCCAGCCCCACAGCAGCGCCTTCATCACCTTCGCCTACGCCTCGTTCGGCGCCTCCGCCTTCCTCGTCGCGCTCGGCGTGTTCTTCATGCCGATCGATCTGTGGATGAAGGGCTATCTGACGATGGGCATCGTCATGCTGGTGCAGACCTGCGTCACCCTGACCAAGACGCTGCGCGACCGTCACGAGAGCAGCAAGCTCGTCAACCGCATCGAGGACGCCCGCGCCGAGCGGCTGCTGATGGAAGTGTCGAAGGCGGCCTGAGGAGGCTGCGGCCAGCGCGGTCTTCACCTCCCGCTTGCGGGGCCGCGACGAGCTTCGCTCGCGCTGAGAGGTCGGATTGCATCGGAGATGCAATCCGGGTGAGGGGGTACAGGTCTCACCACAGACACTGCCCGTGCGTCTGCTCCTCACCCCAACCCTCACCCCGTAAGAACGGGGAGAGGGAGTGCACCGCCGATGCGGGGCGAGCTCGAATCCAACTCCAGGCAGGCGGCGGATGCGATGGCGTCCGTCGCCTGCCTCGCGTTCAAACTACGTTTACCCTCGCTCGAGGCCCCGCCCCTCGTCATGATTATGAGTTAACAGCGTCAAGCTTATCTTACGGCGTCACAACCCCCGTCATTCCGGGGCAAGGCCACAGGCCTTGAACCCGGAATCTCGAAATTGTCTTGCGTCTCAAAATGTCGAGATTCCGGGCTCAATCGCCAACGCACAGCCGCTTTGCGGCTGCGCATTGACGATTACCCCGGAATGACGGGGGTTGTGACGCAGTGGAACTAAGCCGAGCAGGGCAGGCCATGATCCCGGCTGGAGCCGTTTCCGGTCAGGCCAGGTGGGGTTACGGCATGAAGATCGTCGCAGCGACCAGGCGTATCAGGGACAACCTCGCCTTCTGGCTGACCGCGCTGGGGCAGGAGGCGATGGACCTGTCGCTGCGCACCCATGCGGAGTTTCGCACGCGCATCGTCGAGAGCCCGGGCACGACCTTGGACGACGCGGCGCTGGCCGCGCTCGTCACTGATCTGCGCACCATCGCCGGCAAGACGCTGCCCGCGGGCGATCTCACCTACGGCATCTTTTCGGGCGAGCGCGAGGCGCTCGCGCGCGCAATCGTGACTCTGGTGTCGGACGAAACCAGCGGTCGCCCCATCGCCTTCAATGCGCTCGCGGTGATGCAGGTCGAGCGCGACGGCGAGCCGCAGCAGGTGATCCATCTCGGGCTGGTGATGGTCGATCCGGACGCCCGCGGCAAGGGCCTGTCGGGCGTGCTCTACGGCCTGACCACCTTGCTGCTGTTTATCCGCGACGGCCTGCGTCCGAAATGGATCTCCAACGTCACGCAGGTGCCGGCGGTGGCCGGCATGGTCTGCGAGACCTTCTCCGACGTGTTTCCCTCGCCGCTGCCGCAGGCCCGCCAGAGCTTTGCGCATCTCGAGCTCGCGCGCGGCATCATGCGGGCGCATCGCGCCGTGTTCGGCGTCGGCGACGAGGCCGGCTTCGACGAGGATCGTTTCGTCATCACCAATGCCTATACCGGCGGCTCGGACGCGCTGAAGAAGGCCTTCGACGACGCGCCCAGGCATCGCGACGATGTCTACAACGGCTTCTGTGCCCGCGAGCTCGATTACGTCAGAGGCGACGACCTGCTGCAGCTCGGCCGCATCGATCTCGCGGCTGCCCGCCGCTATGTCCTGCGCGAGATTCCCTCGGGCTCGTTGCCGGCGCTGCTGGCGACCTCGGCCGTGCTGGCGTTGCAGCGGCTGGTGCTGCCGCTCGTTCACTGGCTCGACGACAGGCGCGCCTTCGGCACGCTACGCCCGCGCCAGCCGTCCGGCGAGGCCGTGCCATGATGCCCGGCATCGTCGCCGACTCCATCGTCAATCTCTGCGGCGCGACCGGTCTCGCCGTCGCCGCGGCGATGCTGTATCGGCGCGACCCGCGGGGACCGCTGACGGCGCGACTGGTCGTTCTGCTCGCGCTGGTGGCATCGCTGTTCCTGCTGCGCGGCATCGCCTGGTGGACGGACAACGCCACGCTCGACCGCATCTCGCTGATCCCGGCGGCGCTGATCCCGCTCGGTGCGCTCATCGTCACCGAAGGCCTGCTGCGCCGGCATGCGCAGCGCCGGCTGAAGGCCGTCGCGCTGGTCGGCGGCGTCGTGCTCGCCATCGCCGGAGCC